>JASHVE010000572.1 GCA_030039675.1 Acidobacteriaceae bacterium
CAGCATCAGCAAGGCGGCCAGTCTATAGGGATTTTGACCTGGTGGCGATTCCGACTACGCGGCAACATGCGCCTAAAATCAACGACTTTCTTGCGCGCGAGCATATGGCGGCGAGTGGAGTTGGATGGCTGGATTGCGATTAGGAGGTTGCCCCGGACACCCGGATCAGCTATGAAGCATCGATTGCGGAGGCTTAACTGGCGATGCTCTGAATGGAAGACGAAGGGGCATGACGCGCGAGATGGGTGGAATGCCAGAGATCCTCGATGACATCCGTCGCGCGGCTGCAAGCCCTGGGACCCGGCGCCATGCGATCCCGAAGGGTTTGACAGGCGTGTGCGATCTCCGGGGAGCGTAATAGCCGCCCGAGCTTCTCGGTCGCCGACGCATTGTCGCGGAGGTTCTTCTCGCCCAGACCACAGCCGAGCTTCTCTATGTGCTGCGCGTTGTCGAACTGATCCAGGCGCCCGGGAAAAATGAGTTGGGGAATACCGGCATGCATCGCCTGCGCGGCGGTGCCGATGCCTCCGTGATGCACAATCGCAGCGGTTCGAGGAAGCAGGAGCTGCAGGGAGGCATAGCTCTCGTAATGGATCGTGGCCGGGAGGACGGGGAGTTGATCTCCCAGGCGGCTCAGAAACACCGCGCGCAGACCCAAAGACTGCGCCGCTCTGAGCGCGGTGTCAAAGAAGTTCTGCACTGTTCTCGTCTCGGTGCCGGCCGTGAATACAACCGGGGGCGGCCCGGCGTTTAGAAAATATTCCAAGTCCGCGGATAACTCCTCCTCGCCGACGGACGGATGAAAGAGCGGAAAGCCTGTGAGCACAAGCTGAGGAGGCCAATCCTGCGCCCTCGGGCAGAACCATTCTGCAAACAGGCCGAGTATCTTCTGTGGCGAATGGCACCATTCGCTCAACACCCGATGGGGCGGGGGCACACGCATCGTGCGCAAAAGATCTCTCAGCAGCCAGCGAAAGCCCGGATCAATGATCAGAGATTCTGTGCCGCGAAACAGAAGTCTCCGCGCTGGTGATGGAAGACTAGAGAACCATTCCCCGGATTTAAAGGCCGGCGGATTGCGAAGCGAACACAGGTTCGCGGGAGACAACACGGTAGATACGTATGGCACACGATAGCGAAGGTGCAGCAGCTTTGCGATGGGAGAGGCGAAGGGCGGTGAAATGAGGATGCTGTGTTTATCGAGCCGGGACGCCACGAACTCGCAGATCGCGGAGACCTTTCGGGAAAAGAAAGCGCTACGCGATCGGATTTTCCTGATGGGGTTGAAGCCCGTCGCAGATTCGAAATGAGCCTTCTCATCCGCGTCGATGATGCTCAGTGCCTCGAAGCCGCAGGAACGTGCGAGATCGAGATAATCGAAAGAAGTAAGGAAGAGTACTTCATGCCCTCGCGCCGCCAATTCCGAAGCAAGACCCAGGTGTGGGTGGATGTCGCCGTCGGAACCGGCTGCAAAGATGACGGCTCTGATTTTCGAAGCTGAAAAACCAGTTGGAGGCATCGACCCGGCGTTTCGTGCCTATTTTAAACCGCATGTTGCTGGCGGAATGTCATGAAAGCGCGAACGCCGGTTAACAGCTTCGTTACGTTCGGCGGTAGACCATGAACCTCTGTTGAAAAGATTATCGAGTGACAGGCGAGAAGGTGTCCAATGCTTGATTGAGGTGAAACGCTGTGGTAGGGTGTTGCATGAGCGGGTAAATCATAATAGTCCAATGTAGAGTCTTCTGCCCGCGGTAAGGCCATTATCTTGGCTCTCCCCTTGCGATAACTTGACTGACTCCCCCGTGCTGCAGAGTGCAACGCTCCGCCGCAATTACATCACCTCTCTGCAGCGCGCAAGGCGCTGCAGTCAATGCGCTCGTTCGTTATGCCGCAGAAGCGCAATGCACTGCGGCCAACAGACAACGTACGACTCCCTCATCCCTGAAATGATCGGATAACTCGAAGCATGCCTGGTTGTGGCGACTTACTCGCTTTGCAAATCAAGCTTTAGAGCGGTTCCACAGTTGATGTGCCCTTGCCGAAGCCGCGGAAGGTGGCATTTTCTTGAGGAAAATGCCACTTTGCAGCAGTGGCTTCGGGATATAGCAACTGTGAAACCGCTGTAGCGTGCGGCGGTTAGCGTAACAACTTTGCGCGTTCAAGATGTCGTGCGCTTCTGCTGGCGCGCGTCCGCGGTGAGTTATGCCTGAACAGGACCTGCTTAACGGCAGGCGGGGAGATAGCTGTGGTCTCGATCTGCCGCAATCGCATCGTTCGATCGAGCGGCAGGCGGACCGGGACACAGGAGCGTTGCATGACGCAGAGTGGGACAAATTCGTTTCCGCTGACGACGGCACAGCGGGGCATCTGGGCCACGCAGAAAATTACGCCACACGCGAATCTGAAAATTGCCGAAGCAGTCGAGATCAGCGGTCCGGTCGATCCGGGATTGTTCCGGCGAGCTCTTGAGCAGGTGGTGGCCGAAGCGGAAGAGCTACGGGTTGGCATCTTCGAGCGAGACGGACGGCCGGAGCAGGTTGTGAGAGCGGTGTATCCCGGTGATTTTCCCTTCGTGGACATGAGCCATGAGGCAGATCCACGGAAGGCGGCCTTTGCATGGATGACCGAGGAGCTGAAGCGGCCCGTGGACCTCGCGCGGGATCCGTTGTGGGTAGGCGCCCTGCTGAGAGCGGACGAGGGAACTCACTTCTGGTATCAGCGGGCCCATCACATTGTCTTCGATGGTTATGGAGGTGGTTTGGCAGCACGCCGTCTGGCGGACCTCTACACGGCTTATGCCCGGGGCGTGGAGCCTGAGCCGAACATCTTTTGCACCGTAGAGGAGATGGTCGCAGCGGAAGCGGAGTACCGAAGCTCAGAGCGCTGGAAACGTGACCGGCAGTATTGGCACCGGCAACTGGCGCAGCTGCCGCCAACGGTGACCTTGTCGCGCGGCCATCGGCGCTCTGGGCTCAGCAGCCAACTGCGGCGCAGCGTCGGTTATTTTTCAGCCGAGACGGCGCGGCGCCTGACCGAGCTGGGAAGGACCGCGGAAGCCAGCCTGCCGCAGGTACTGATTAGTTTGATCGTGGCCTACTATCAGCGCGCCACCGGGGTCGAGGACCTCGTCGTCGGCATGCCCGTGTCCGGACGCGTGAGAAGCGAGTTACGCAGATCGCTGTCGGTCTCGGCCAACGTGGTGCCGATCCGAATCCGGTTCACTCCGAAAATCAGCGCTGTCGAACTGTTCCGTCAGGTATCGCAGGTGGTGCGACAGGCGCTCCGGCATCAGCAATACCGGTATGAAGACCTCCGCCGAGATTTCGGCCTGCTGGGGCAGAACCAGAATCTTGCGTGGCTGGGCGTCAACATCGAGCCGTTCGACTATCGCTTGAGCTTCGACGGCGCAACCGGCACCTCGCATAATCTCTCGAACAGCTCTGCTGAAGATCTGATGATCTTCGTCTACGATCGTGGAACCGATACCGGACTGCGCTTCGATCTGGACGCGAATCCGGGGCTCTACGGTGAAACGGAACTAGATGAACACCGGCGGCGGCTGAGCCTTTTCGCCGACCAGGTGCTGGCTCACCCTGAAGACCCCCTCCGCAGCCTGGATGTTCTCGGAGAAGAAGAGCGGCATCGCCTGCTCGTGGGCTGGAACAGAACGCAGGGCCCAGTGCCGGAGAGTCGCGTTCCGGCTCTCGTGGCCCAGTGGGCCGCGGCGACACCGGAGGCTCCGGCCGTTGTCTTTGAAGAAACGACCCTCACCTATCGGGAGCTACACGACCGCAGCGTGGACCAGGCGCGCCGATTGAGGTCGCAGGGCGTGCGGCCCGGCGATATCGTGGCAGTGGCTCTGCCCCGGAACGAGAAACTGCTGATTGTGCTTCTGGCTATCATGCGGGCTGGGGCAGCATATGTACCGCTGGATCTGGATAGCCCGCTGGAGCGGACTGTCATGGTGCTCGAAGACGCGTCGCCGGTGATGATTATCGCGGAACCCGCGCTGCACGCGCAGTTCGCCGCCTGCGGTGCGGTTTTGCTGGCACCCGCGGAGGCGTGGGAGATGCCGGTGGACAGCATCGAGGAACCGGATCTGAGTACTCCCGAAGGAATTGTGTACGTTCTCTACACTTCGGGGTCGACGGGCCGGCCCAAGGGAGTGCAGGTGACGCATCGGAATCTGGCCAACTTCCTGCGGGCGATGCAACTGGAGCTGCAACCCAAGGCAACGGACCGATACCTCGCTGTGACGACACTGATTTTTGATATCGCCGGACTGGAGCTTTATCTTCCGCTGACAGTCGGAGCGCAGGTCATTCTTGCCGGCAGCGATGTCGTGCATCATCCTTTGCAACTGGCGCGTCTGATCCGGCGCAGCGGTGCGACCCATATGCAGGCGACGCCTTCGCTTTGGCGAATTCTGTTGAGTAGTTCCGAAGCGACGCTTGATCGAGTCCATGTTCTGGTTGGGGGCGAGGCCCTGAGTGCGGAACTGGCATCGCGCCTGCTGGGCATGGCCGCGCGGGTCACCCAGTTCTACGGGCCGACAGAGACGACGATCTGGTCGACTGTATCGCATCTCGATGCTGTAGGAACCACGGCGCCTCCCATCGGAAGCCCCCTGCTCAACACGCAGCTGTACGTGCTGGGCGACGATCGCCAGCCCGTGATAACAGGCGCTATGGGCGAGCTGTATATCGGCGGCGAGGGAGTGGCACGCGGCTATCTCGGCCGGCCGGAACTCACGGAGGAGCGTTTCCTTCCCGATCCGTTTGCAGGAAACGATCGCGCGCGCATGTATCGCACCGGCGATCTGGTCCGCTGGAATGACGAAGGCCAGCTGGATTTTCTGGGACGCATCGACGATCAAGTGAAGATCAACGGACACCGCGTCGAACTAGGCGAAATCGAGAGCTGTTTGCTGCGACATCCAGCGGTTGCTCAGGCGGCGGTTGCTGCCCATCGCAGCAGTGACGGCACGGTCTCCCTGGCCGGATATGTCGTTGCTACAGACGGAGCGAAGGCGGATCCAGAAGAGTTGCGCGCGCGCCTGGCTGCCCAACTGCCCGGTTTCATGGTGCCGCGCCGGATCATGGTGCTCGATGCTCTGCCGCTGACTCCCAACGGAAAACTGGACCGGAAAGCCCTGCCGGTCCCGGAACGGGCCACCCGGATGCTTTACACGCTGCCGGTCACGCCGACCGAGAAGAAGCTCGCTGCGCTTTGGCGGGAGATTCTCAGAGTTGACTCCGTCGGTCTCGAGGATAATTTCTTCGAGTTGGGTGGAGACTCCCTTAGCGCAGCCCAGTTGTCTGCAGTATTTCCTTCGCACTTTGGGTTGGAGTTACCGCTGGGCAGCGTCTTTGAAGCGCCTACCATTGCCGAGCTGGCTGCCCGCGTTGACCAGATAAGCAACGAGCCGGTCGATCCGCTGGGTGTCGTGCTGCCCCTTCGCAAGGGGAGAGCCGGCGAGTTGCGACCGCTTTTCTGCATCCACCCGATTGCCGGTCTCAGTTTCTCTTTTTCTGCTTTGCTGCGGCATCTGCATCCGCACATGCCGGTCTACGGCTTGCAGTCGCGCGGGCTTTGCGACGGCCAACGGCTGCCCTGCAGCATTGAAGAGATCGCTGCCGATTACCTGGAACAGGTCCTGGACATCCAGCCGGAAGGG
>JASHVE010000573.1 GCA_030039675.1 Acidobacteriaceae bacterium
TCGAGGCCCTGCGCAAGCAGGGCAGCCGCGTCGAGGTGATCACACCGGACGCCGCTTCCCGAACCGCAATGGGCACGAATCAGATGGATCTGGCGACCCGCATCCCAGCCGCCCGTGCTGGTTTCGCCCAAGGCAAGCAGGAAGCGACTCGCATGACATTCCTCTGACGATTGCACGCCAACGCCATTCTTTTATGAAAGACTGGAAACCCCGGTCTCTTTCCAATCGGCTCTCCTCGGATTTGGTCGAAGACTAACATCTCAACTGGCTCAGGATTAACGAGGCCGATCACCGATCAGCGGGCGATAGGGGTCGTTATACAGCATCGTGTAGGCTGGCCCCCAGGAAACGAGCATTGGATACCCAGAGCCCAGGATGACGCGAACGCAGGCTCGCAGCGATTGCGGCCACCGTTTGATTGGGCCTAGAACCGTTGTAGACCAGTCGAGCTGGCGCATGCGGGTGCCCATCTCACCGCCCCCAGCGAACACCGACTCGATAAGTTGCGTCTCTTCGGGATCCATGGCGGAATTCCTTGATTCGGCACCGTCGACAGACTGATGGGTTCTATTGTCGCTCATCAAGCCGGCGCACGCGCTGCACCGACCGGCATCCGTAGGTTTCGGCCTCAGTTAATGCCTTCAGGGGCAAACCCGCAATATATCCGGAGTCTAGGTGAGGGATGCACCGAGTTGGCGCATGGTTTCGCGGAGCCATGTGTGCGCTGCGTCGGTGTTCACGCGAGGGTGCCAAGTCATGACATAGCGGAAGCTGCTGACTTCGGGCGGTGGCTTGAGAAAGCGGATGGCGGGATTAGGCATTGCTCGCTCCACGAAGCGGCGCGGCACGGTGGCGATGTAGGGTGTGCCCGGAACGCAGCGGATGGCGGCCTCGTGATAAGGCAGTTGCATGGCGATTTTTCGTTTGTAACCTTTAGCCGCGAGAGGCTTGTCAGGAACCACCTGGATGCCGGACTGGATGGCGATGCTGAGGTGTTCCGCTCTGATGTACTGGCCGATGGTGAGAGCGCGCTTGTAGGGACTTTTTCGATCGACGGCGCAGAGAAAATCCTCGTTGTAGATCATCTGGCTTTGCAGGGGTGGCTGCACGTCGACAATGCTGGCCGCCATGGCGAGGTCGATTCTTCCGTGCGCGAGCTGATCGTAAACACCGCTGTGCCAGGGCAGGAAGTCGATGCGGACCTTCTTTGCGTGGGGCAAGATATTGCGACAAACGAGAGGCGCAAGGACAGCGGCTGCGTGGTCCGTCGCGGCGATGCGGAACGTGGCCTGTTCGGTAGCGGGATCGAAGCCCGAACCACTGAGAAGGCGGTCCAGCTTGGGCAGCATGACTTCGAGTTCACCGAGGAGGCGCTGGCCTTGCGGAGTTAGTTCATAGCCGGATGCAGCGCGAATGAGGAGATCATCGTGAAACATGTCGCGCAGACGTTGCAGGGCACGGCTGACCGCCGGTTGGCTCAGGAGCAGACGCTCGGCAGCACGGGAAACGTTCAACTCTTCGGCTAGAACGGCGAAGACGACAAGGAGGTTGAGATCGGCCTGGCGGAGCTGCGTTGTACGCATAGTGAATATTAGCATTATGCATTGGATTTATGCCGAGTGCAGGCGCATTCTCTTGTCATAGGCGGTTCCACAAAGAAAACAATGAAGTCAGGAGGAAGGAATCATGGCAAGGACAGCGATTGTTACGGGCGCATCCCGCGGAATTGGACGCGCCATTGCGAAGCGGCTGGCAGCGGATGGATTTGCAGTGGTGGTGAACTATGCGGGCAGCAGTAAGGCTGCGCAGGAAGTGGTGGACGAGATTCGCCGCACGGACGGCGAGGCCCTGGCGCTGCAGGCAGACATCGGCAATCCCGAGCAAGTGAAGCGGATGTTCGAGAAGACGATGGAAGCATATGGCCACGTCGATGTGGTCGTAAACAATGCGGGGATCATGGAGAACTCGCTGATCAGTAAGGGCGATGTGGCGAGTTTCGACAGAGTGATTGCAACCAATCTGCGCGGGACGTTTGTGGTGTTGGCCGAGGCTGCGAAGCATGTGGCTGAGGGCGGACGGCTGATCGGGTTTTCGTCCAGCGTGCTGGGGCTGAATCTGCCGACATACGGCGCCTACATTGCATCGAAGGCTGGTGTTGAGGGACTGGTGCGTGTGCTGGCCAATGAGATGCGCGGACGCAAGGTCACGGTGAATGCGGTGGCGCCGGGGCCAGTGGCCACGGAGCTGTTTCTGACTGGCAAAACATCGGAGCAGGTCGATCATCTGAGCAAGCTGAATCCGTTGGAGAGGCTGGGACAGGTCGAGGACATTGCCAACGTGGTTTCGTTCTTGGCTGGACCAGACGGCGCGTGGGTGAATGGGCAGGTTCTGCGAGCGAATGGGGGCATGTCCTAAGAAGGATGGATTAGGAACGAGGCTCTCGCACGTTGCGCGAATGTTGTCTAACGGCCTTCCCATTGTTCTCCAACGAGAAGCAGATTTCCTCGAAACAAAAGAAAAGGCTACAGCTTCGTGAGCGTAGAGGGATGCTCCCCGAACTGCACGGTGCAAGGAGAGAGTGATGAAATACGTGATTGTGATTACGGGCGCCTCAAGTGGGTTTGGAGCTCTGGCTGCACGCGCCTTGGCGAAGGCTGGACACACAGTGTATGCGAGCATGCGCGATACGGCAGGGCGCAATGCTCCCGAGGTCCAGGCGGCGAGGCAGTTTGCTTTGGAGAACCACGTCGATCTGAGAACGGTAGACCTGAATGTGTCATCCCAGGAGTCGGCGGATCGAGCGATTGGCGAGATCCTCGAGGAGGCCGGACGACTCGATGTGATCGTCCACAATGCCGGGCACATGGTGTTTGGACCGACGGAGGCATTTACTGCGGAGCAACTCGCGGAGCTGTACGACGTGAATGTGTTGAGCACGCAGAGGGTGAATCGTGCAGCTCTGCCACAACTGCGCAAGCAGAAGCGCGGGCTCGTGGTATGGGTTGGGAGCAGCAGCGCCGCGGGCGGAGTGCCTCCCTACCTGGCGCCCTATTTCGCTGCGAAGGCGGGCATGGATGCCTTGGCCGTGAGCTATGCGCGGGAGCTGTCGCGGTGGGGCATTGAGACGACGATTGTGGTCCCGGGTGCGTTTACGAAGGGCACGAATCACTTCGCGCACGTGGGAAAACCGGCGGATACAGCGCGATCGGCGGAGTATGCGGCCGGACCCTTTGCCGGGTTTGA
>JASHVE010000574.1 GCA_030039675.1 Acidobacteriaceae bacterium
ACTTGGCGTAAAGGCTTCTGATGCTGCGCCGCGTGTTGTGGCGGCCGCGGAGTTTCTGCTCGAGGGCATGGTGGCGCATCGCAAGCTGAGCCGCAGCCAGGAGCATGGATTTGCCGCGCAGGAGAGCCGCCGACGGCCCGAGCGCGAGGAACACACGCGTGAGCGGCAGGAGCTGGAGACCGAATACGAAGACTGGCAGCGGTCACGGCGCGGGCGCAGGGGTGGGTTGAATTGAAACGGCCTCAGGGGCTAAAGCCCTCGGGCTTTTTTGTTCGCTCAATGTATGGGCTAAAGCCCATACCTACACTAAAAGCTCGCCCTTTGTAGGTCGAGGATGATTCGATATGAAGCGCGTGCAGTACACAAAATTCACCGGAGATCTGGCCTCTGAGATTGATCTCGAGGACCTGCTGAAGGCGCTTTCGGATTATCTGCTCGACTCGGGCTTCTACGATCCCTTCACGCGCTTTCAGGATCTGGATCACACGCTCGACGACTTGCGCGAGGCTCTGCGGCGCGTGCTCGAACAGGGCGACTCTCTCGATGATGCGATGCGGCAGAAGATCGAGCAGATGGCAGCCGAAGGCAAGCTGGATGAGCTGATCGAAAAGCTGATGCAGCGGATGGAGCAGGAGAACTATATTTCCTCGTCGATGCAGCGGAATCCAACGCAGCCCTCGGATGTGAATGGGCAGATCGGCGACGTGCAGGGCGAAGTGCGCTTCGAGGTGACGGACAAGAGCCTCGACTTTCTGGGATTCAAGACGCTGCGCGACCTGCTCGGTTCATTGGGCAAGTCGAACTACGGCCGCCACGACACGCGGCACTGGGCCACGGGCATTGAAGCCAGCGGCGCATCGAAGCGGTACGAGTTCGGCGACACGCTGAACCTCGACGCTCCCACCACGCTCAACTCGGCGATCACGCGGGAAGGCATCGGGCTGCCGCTCAATCTCGAATACGATGATCTGCACGTGCATCAGTGCGAATATCAGAGTTCCTGCGCCACGGTGGTACTGCTCGATTGCTCGCACTCGATGATCCTCTACGGCGAGGACAGGTTTACGCCGGCCAAGCGCGTGGCCATGGCGCTCTCGCACCTGATCCGTACGCAGTATCCCGGCGATTCACTCTCGCTGGTGCTGTTTCACGATTCGGCCGAAGAGATGCCGGTATCGCACCTGGCGCGCGTGAAGGTGGGCCCATGGCACACGAATACGCGCGAGGGGTTGCGCGTGGCGCAACGTGTTCTTGCACGGCAGAGCAAGGACATGAAGCAGATCGTGATGATCACCGACGGCAAGCCTTCGGCGCTCACGCTTCCGGATGGCAAGATTTACAAGAACCCGTACGGCCTCGATCCGCTGGTGGTCAGCGAGACGCTTGAAGAGGTCGCACGGTGCAAGCGTTCGAACATCCTGATCAACACGTTCATGCTCGCATCCGACTTCGGGCTGGTGCAGTTTGTGCACCAGGTGTCGCGCATGTGCCGCGGCAAGGCATACTTCACCACACCGGATACGCTGGGCCAGTATCTATTGATGGATTACATGCAGGGGAAATCGAAGACGATTCACTGAGATCCTTCACCCCATTGCATCGTCAGATGCGTTCACCCCCAGCATCTTCAGATGCCTTCACCCATTGACACGTATGTGCTCAACCGTTCCAGTTCCATGCGATATGCAGCGCGTTCGGCTTCTTCGTCGGCAAAGGGCGCCACGCGGTCTTCGTGCGCGCCGAAGCGCTCTTCGAGTTCGTCCACTCGTGCGGAGAGCGCGATGAGCGCGTCGGAGAGCGGGTCCTTGATCTCGTGCGGATCGGTGATGAGCACGCGCTGGCCGTTGTGGTAAACGATGTGCGCTGGAACGCCGACGACAGTGGAGTTGGGCGGCACATCGGCGAGGACAACCGAGCCGGCGCCGACGCGCGAGTTCTCGCCGACCGTGATGTTGCCGAGCACGTTGGCGTTGTTGCCGATGAAGACGCCGTCGCAAAGGGTTGGATGGCGTTTGCCATGGCCTTTGCCGGTTCCGCCGAGCGTCACGCCCTGGTACATGGTTACGTCGTTGCCGACAATTGCGGTTTCACCGATGACGACGCCCGTGGCGTGGTCGATGAAGAGTCGGCGGCCGAGCGTCGCGCCGGGATGAATATCAACGCCGGTGAAAAAGCGCCCCAGCTGCGAGAGCATGCGCGCGAGCAGGCGTAGTCGCGCGCGCCACAAGCGGTACGAGACGCGATGAATCCAAACCGCCCAGAGCCCCGGATAGCAGAGCAGCACCTCGAGCCGCGAGCGAGCTGCGGGGTCACGCTCCATCACCGAGGCGATGTCTTCGCGGATACGGGCGAACAGAGACATAGCGGGCTCTTGCTGGGGCCGGCAGGCTGTATCGGACGCAGAATGCTCCACCCCTTTCCGCGACGCGCGCAGAAAGGGGGAAGCACCGGGATGGGCACCGCCAGCCATAGACTTCTTACGCCGGAACCGGGATCGGCTCGGGCTGCAGCGCCAGAGCCTGCTGGCGCAACGGCTCAAACAGCACGCTGGACAGGTAGCGCTCGCCGAAGTCGGGCAGTACAGCCACGATCAGCTTGCCTGCGTTTTCTGGCCTTGCTGCGACCTTGAGCGCAGCAGCGACGGCCGCACCGGAGCTGATGCCGACGAAGAGACCCTCATCGAGCGGAAGGCGGCGTGCGGCAGCTATGGACTCATCGTTGGTCACCAGCACGACTTCGTCGATGAGCTTGGTGTCGAGAATGCTGGGAATAAAACCCGCGCCAAGGCCCTGAATCTTGTGCGGGCCGGGTTTGCCGCCGGAAAGTACTGCGCTGTCAGTAGGCTCGACGGCGATGGCCTTGAACCCAGGCTTGCGCGGCTTGATGTAGTTGGCTACGCCAGTGAGGGTGCCACCGGTGCCGATGCCGGAGATGAGGATGTCGACTTTGCCGTCGGTATCATCCCAAATCTCGGGACCGGTAGTGGCCAGATGGATCGCCGGGTTAGCCGGGTTGTCAAACTGCTGCAGGATGTAGCCGTTCGGCGTCTTTTCCAGGATCTCGTTGGCCTTGGCGATGGCGCCCTTCATGCCGTTGGGACCAGGGGTGAGCACGATCTCCGCGCCATAGGCCAGCAGGGTGACGCGGCGCTCCAGGCTCATGGTTTCGGGCAGGGTGAGGATGAGCTTGTAGCCCTTGACCGCGGCCACAAACGCCAGGGCGATGCCGGTGTTGCCGCTCGTGGGCTCGATGAGCGTGGTGACGCCGGGCTTGATCTTGCCCGCCTTCTCCGCGGCGTCGATCATGGCGAAGCCGATACGGTCCTTGACGCTGGAAGCCGGATTCTGGCTTTCGAGCTTGGCGACGACGGTTGCGGGCAGCCCAGCAGCCATGCGGGTTAAACGAACCAACGGAGTACGGCCGATCAATTCAGTTACGTTCGCAGCAATGCGCGCCATATAAAGTCTCCTTTTTCCGGGAATATGGGCCCGGGGCTCTTGAACGGATTTTTGAGGTGACGGTGCAGCTCGTCAGGGAGGAAAAAGCGCGCGCGATCAGGCGCACATCGGCATCGGAGCTTCTCACCAGGGCGGTGTTAGCGACATCGACGCATGCAAACAGGTTAGACCTGCGGGGAGGAATCTGGCAAGTGCTAAGAAAACACAGGGAAATGGGGGTTAGGGAACAGGGAATAAAAGTTTCCGTACCGAGCCATGGATGTTGCGCCGCCAAAAAATCTCTCTATTCCCTACTTTTCCGAACTTCCGCGGGAGCCGGTTGCGTCAGGCGCTGAGATCGTCGTCCTTCGTCTCTCGGATCATCAGCAGGCCGGCAAAGGTCAAGACGGCCGAAACGGTGAGATAGTAGCCGACATACTGCAGCCCATAGGTTCTGGCCAGCCAAGTGGCGATGTACGGTGCCAGCGATGCTCCCAGGATGCCGGCCGTGCTGAAAGCGAGCGAGCTGCCGGTATAGCGGACGGCGGTGGGAAAAAGCTCAGAGACTACAGTGCCGAGCGGACCGTAGGTGACACCCATCAATGAAAGGCCGACGATCATCATGATGAGCGCACCATTGGGTCCAGCCGTGAACAGCGGAGCCAGCGCAAGGCCGAAGAGAGCGATCAGTGCGGTGACTCCAAACATCACGGGACGCCGGCCGCGCTCGGCAAGCACTGCGGAGATGGGAATCGTAACCGCGAAGAACAGAATGCCCACCAGCTGGAGGATGAGGAAGGCCGCCCGGTCGTAGTGGAGCGCGGTGGTTCCCCAGGAGAGCGCGAAGACCGTCATGAGATAGAACAGAACGAAGGTCGCCAGGCAAGCGAGAATTCCGGCAATCAGCTCCCGCGCATGGCGCCGCACGACGGTGAAGATCGGCACGCCCACCCGCTTAGAGCGGCGCAGCGAAGCCTGAAACACGGGTGTCTCTGTGATCGACAGCCGGACATAGAGGCCAAGCAACACAAGCGTTGCGCTGGCCAGGAATGGAAGCCGCCACCCAAAGGCAAAGAACTGCTTGTCCGTAAGCCAGTGCGAGAGAGCAAGGAAGGTTCCACCTGACAAAAGAAAGCCGAGGGGCGCGCCGAGTTGCGGGAACATGCCGTAGAGAGCGCGCCTGGATGCAGGAGCATTTTCGACTGCGAGCAAAACTGCGCCGCCCCACTCCCCGCCCAGGCCAATGCCCTGGCCGAATCTGCACAACGCCAGCAGCAGCGGCGCCGCCACGCCGATGGTGCTGTAGGCGGGCAGAACGCCGATGATAAAGGTCGACAGCCCCATCGTCGACAGGGCAAGCACCAGCGTCTTTTTACGGCCAATGCGGTCACCGAAGTGGCCGAAGAATGCCGAGCCTATGGGCCGCGCAACAAACGCGATGGCGAAGGTGGCCAGCGACGCGAGGATCGCCGAGGCCGGATCGGATGCCGGAAAGAAGAGGCGCGGGAAGACCAGCACTGCGGCGGTTGCATAGATGTAAAAGTCGAAGAATTCGACCGTAGTTCCCACCAGGCTGGCAAAAAGCACCTGGCGGGGCGTATTGATGGCCTTTCGTACCGTCTCGTCTGTGATCACTCGTCTATCCTGAAGCGTATCTTTGATCAGATGCGCAGATAGCCAGCGGGCCTCAAAATTTTGGGCCCGCTGTGCAGGCGGCCGAGTCGGCCCGACCGTGGGCCTAAGCCTCGTTGCGCAGGTTGGTTAGAATGGACGCGTTGCCGGCGAGCGTTGCAGCGCGGCGGATGCTCGCGCTGTGATGCGCCGGGGGATCTATATCATGAACACCACGGCCATTGGCCCGGAACTGGAAGGGCGCACCATTCAGGGACGATTTCCGCTGCAGCGGTGGCTGGGCGGCTCGCAGGGGAGCGGCGTCTATCTGACAGAAGTGGATGGAGCGCGGCAGGCCGCGATCAAGCTGGTTGCGGCCGAGACCGCCGGCGCGGAAATCCGCGCGGCCGGCTGGGCAGCGGCGGCCAGCCTTTCGCATCCTCTTCTCATCCGCGTGCTGCATACCGGCCGGTGCACGCTCGATGGCGGCGAGATCTTTTACGTCGTCACGGAACTCGCCGACGAGGTTCTCTCAGAGATCCTTCCGCAACGGCCCTTGACGCCCGAGGAAACCCGGGAGATGCTCGGGCCGGTGGTCGATGCGCTCTCGTATCTCCACGGACAGGGCTTTGCGCACGGGCATCTGAAGCCATCGAACATTCTGGTGGTCGAAGACCGGTTGAAGCTCTCCGCAGACTGTATCTCCCTGGCAGGAAGCGCCGGCCGGCAACTGCCGGAACCAACCGTTTACGATGCGCCCGAGTTGAGCCGTGGCGAGATCTCCCCGGCTGCCGACGTCTGGTCGCTGGGCATGACGCTGGTAGCAGCGCTCACCCAGCAAGCACCGGCTTGGGAGAGCGGCTCCGGCACGGAGCCGGTGGTGTCGGAGTCTGTTCCGGAGCCTTTTGCGAGCGTTGCGCGCGCGTGCCTGCGGCTGGAGCCCGCAGAGCGATCCGCGTTGAATGCGATCAACGCACGGGCTAAAACAGAGAATACTGGGCCCGAGAATGCTGCACGGAAAGATGCTGTGCCAGCAGAAACGAACATACCGGGGACGCGGTCGCCCTCGATAGGCCGGCCGGCGGTGCTGATTGCCGCGGCCGTTGTGCTGGTCGGGATTGTGGCTGCGGTGCTTCTGCATACCGGGCATACGCCATCGCAGGCTCCGGTAGCCGAACAGCCGCCAGCCCCGGCTGTTTCGACTGCATCTCCACCACCTTCTGGGGCTGCTCCGCTTCAGACTCCGGCGCCCGCGGCAACATCGGCCCCGCCAACAAAGCCTCGTGCGGCCGTGGCGCTGGAAGACGCGGAGAATGGCGCCATCGCCAATCGCGTTGTGCCCGATGTGCCGGCAAAGGCTCTGCAAACCATTCACGGCAAGGTGGTGGTGAAGGTGCGCGTACAGGTTGACGCGAGCGGCGATGTTTCCGATGCGGAATCTGAATCGCCGGGCGCGAGCGCGTACTTCACCCGGCTGGCAGTGGAGGCTGCGCGGGGGTGGAAATTTGCGCCTTCGCAGAGTGGCACAGCGGCCAGCGAGTGGACGCTGCGATTCGTGTTTCGCCCGGATGGAGCGGAAGCGACGGCTGACGCAGCAGCGCCGTAATCGCAGAGCAACATTACGGCGCAGATCAGCCTGTATTGCGGAGCCCGGCTGAGATTCCACTGATCGTCGCTGCAATGGCGCGGTTGACCTCGGGCGTGTCTTCACCGGCGCGCTTGCGGCGCAGCATATCCACCTGAATCAGGTGCATGGGATCGACGTACGGATTGCGCAGCCTGATCGAGTGGGCGAGGACGCGGTTGTTCTGCAGCAGCTCCGCCTGGCGCGTGACGGCGAGAACGGCGTGCACAGTGCGATGAAACTCGGCCTCGAACATATCGTAGACACGCTCGCGGAGTTTGGTGTCTTCAACAAGCGACGAGTAGAGACGTGCCGTTGCGAGATCGACCTTGCCCAGCGCCATCTCGACGTTGCGCAGCAGGTCGATGAAGAGCGGAAACTCGCAGGCCATGGTCTGCAACAGTTCAAGCGAGCCTGGTTGGCCGAGGAACCGGTCGATCGAATAGCCGACGCCGAACCACGCAGGCACAAGCAAGCGCGACTGGGTCCAGCCGAAAACCCAGGGAATGGCGCGCAGGTCAGAGAGTTTGGGTGAGGCGTTGCGGCGCGCGGGGCGCGAACCGATCTTCGCGTTTTCGAGCTCTCCCACGGGTGTGGACTGCTCGAAATACGTGACGACGCCGGGATCTTCGAGGATGTGCTGGCGATAAAAACCATAGGAGAGATTCGAGAGCTCGTCAAGCGCGGCCTCCCAGTGGGGCTCGAGTACGCCGGTGAAGTGGCCCTGAGGATCGCGCGCATTGGGACGGGCGAGCGCGTCGAGCGAGGCGGCGATCATGAGCTCGAGGTTGCGCTCGGCCAGTACCTCATCAGCGTATTTGAAGTTGAGCACCTCGCCCTGCTCGGTGATGCGCAGCTGGCCGTCGAAGGCGTCGATGGGCTGGGCAAAGATGGCGCGATGCGTAGGACCGCCGCCGCGGCCTACGGTGCCGCCGCGGCCGTGGAAGAGACGCAGCTTGATGCCGGCTTCGCGCGCAACGACGTGGAGATCACGATGAGCGCGGAAGATCTCCCATGTCGACGTCAGCATGCCGCCGTCTTTGTTCGAGTCGGAGTAGCCGAGCATCACCTCCTGCCAGTTGTCCCAGGAGGC
>JASHVE010000043.1 GCA_030039675.1 Acidobacteriaceae bacterium
AGCGCACAGGCTTTTCCCTGGCCGCACATCGCGTCCGGCGCCGAAGAAAAGCTCTACCAGGTGGACGCTCCCGATCAACCCTACTGGGTGCTGTCGCGACGCTCTTCGCTTGATAGGGAGACCGTCTATCTCACAGCGGCCGCTCCGGAAGGCGGCAATCTTCTTGTGCTTGGCCGCTTCTGGGAAGGGCTCATCGCCTCTGCGCCCATTCTTCTGCTTCTCTCGTCGGCGGGCGGCTACTGGCTCAGCCGCAAAGCTCTTCAACCTGTAGATCGCATCACCGCTGCGGCCCGCTCCATTAGCATCTCCAATCTCTCTGAACGCGTGCCTGTCGCGAAATCGGGCGACGAGTTGGAGCGCCTGGCCGAAACCTGCAACGCGATGCTCACGCGTCTTGACGTCGCCGTGAACCAGATCAAGCGGTTCACTGCCGATGCCTCGCACGAACTGCGCGGGCCCATATCGTTTGTGCGCACTGTGGCGGAAGTTGCGCTTCGTAACCCGAAGGCGGACGCCGGAAGCCGCTGCGCTTTTGAGGACATCGTGGAGGAAACAGCGAAGGCAACGGTTCTGCTGGAAGACATGCTCACGCTGGCGCGAGCCGATGCCGAGCGCGGCGACAAAGCTCTCGATAAGCTCAACCTGGCTGCGGTCGTCGAAGAGGCCTGCGAATTGGCACGTCCCATCGCCGCAGATCGGCAACTGGATCTCTCCATCTCTCTCGGCGCTTCGCGTTTGGTCAATGTCCGCGGCGATTTCGCCGCCTTGCGCCGCCTGGTCTGGATTCTGCTCGACAACGCCCTCAAATACACGCAGGCGCCCGGGCGCATCGATGTCGCCGTGAGTGCGAACAGCCATCAGGCAACCGTGGAAGTGCGCGATACCGGCATGGGCATCTCTTCCGCCGATCTTCCCCACATCTTCGATCGTTTCTATCGCGCCGATCCCTCACGGAGCAACGTTGAAGGCTCTGGCCTGGGACTCGCCATTGCCAAGTGGATCGCCGAAATGCACCATGCCGAACTTTCCGTGGCTAGCGAAATGCACAAGGGCGCCGTTTTTCAGCTGGTTATTCCTGCCTGTCAGGATTCAGGGCTAATCCCATAAATCGGAATAACGGCTGTTCTAGCGAACCGCAAGTCATTCCGCACAGCGCCTTATCGCAAATCAACCAGATCATGAGAAAAGCAGCTAAGTATGGTTCTGGGCGGATCACCAGCCACCCTGAAATAACTACTTGAGCAACAGACAACGCTTCTGTTGCCACAACGGTTAGTGAAGGATAGCCAACCACACAACCGCAATGCGCAGCCATGCCCCTCAACCGCCTAAAATGACTGCATCATGATGCGCATGACTTCTCTGTGCTTGGCTGCGGCTTTCATCTTGTGTTCGGCTTGTACTCAATCGGTGGGTCAACACATGAACGCTCCGGTGCCCTGCAACCGGCCGTCATCGACGGTAGAAGAGGCGGATTGCTTCGCAAAAGCCTCAGACGCTGCTGACAAGGAACTGAACAGCGTTTATGCGCAGGTGCGATCCGTTCTAAGGCCGGATGAGCGGAACGATCTGCTGGAAGCTCAGCGAGCGTGGCTGAAATATCGTGACCTAACCTGCACTGCCGAGTACAAGCTTTACGGGGGTGGCACTGGTGGGCCAGTGACCCGGATGGCGTGTCTGGCGGCGATAACGCGCGAGAGGGTGGCCACACTGAGGACCACCTATGGGTGGCGTTTAGAGAAATAGTGTCTGGTACCGATCACTATCGGATACTACTGTGCCCCGCTTCGATACTCGCGATATTTGCCGTTTTCGCGGCGATAAGTGGTTTGTGAGCTATGCGTCCCGAATGCCATGCCACTCTGGATGTCTCTGTATCCGTGGTACCTCGCGTCACGAATGATCGACCCTAGACCAGCGGTCTTTAGCGTTAGCTCGTAATGCGCTCCAACTTGACGAAACACCCAAAACCAGCCAATGCCCTCAACGCTGTGAAAACACAAAAAACGGTTCCCTTGCGCGACGGGCAACACAACCTGGTCGGCCTCATCAGGTCCGTCCAAGTGGATTTCCGAGGCCACGAACGACGAAGCCAGCGAGACTCCTGAAGGAATGGGATTCTCCTTCCTGCATGCCACGACCTCGCTGTCCTGCGCGAGAATCTGTAACACGGAGTCGGGCAAAGGGACAGGACGAGTGATCTGACGAGAGGTATCGGCGTCGAATGAAGTCTGCTCTTTCTCAGTTTTTCCCCAAGCTCCAGAGCGTTCGAGCAGAAGGAAGAGGCAGGACCCCAGTATGAGGCGTCTCCACGGAAGAAGAGGCATGTATCGAGGATACGACGAGGGGAAGTGGCCGAGTTACCGGCAATCCGGACGCGGGTCGTTTCCGTATTGTTTGAATGTTAACCCGGCAACTCCGCAGTCGGGCACAGTAGTAGTTCGTTTCAAGCTTCTTCAGAACGGGCAGTTGATGGATGGAAGTACGGTCCTTGAGAAGGGCTCCGGACAGGCGCTGCTGGACAAAGCGGTGTTGGATGCGATCGGGCGTTCGGCTTACCCGCACTTGCCTGAGGAGTTCCATGGGGCCGACCTGGACCTTCGAGTTTATTGGCTCTACAACAGTCACCCAGCAAAACAGCACAACTGAAGGAATCCATTCATTGGGCCTTTGGGTCTATCTCTGAGTTCTGGCTGTATTGTCGGCCACTCGGAAAGTGCGAGGGTAGTTTCTGGATTGCCTGTAATTCGCTTATTTCGATTAGTTCGGGGTCGGCTTTTGGACGGAGTCAATGACAAGAACATCCACAGGAGCAGTAGAGGGTTCGAGCTTGAGGCCGAGCTGCTCTTGCACGGCAGTGAAGATAGATGGGCCACCAGCGAGTGGCGAGTCGGCAGGCGTGTCGTCGGGGGTCCAGCGAAGCTCGAAATCATAGTGTCCGGTGAGTCCAGTCTTGTCGATGACGTAGCGTCCCGTAGGACCTTCGAGAATGTTTCTGACGTCGTTCATGGTGCAATCGTGCAAAACGCGTAAGCCGTTCCCGACGGACTTGGGAAGACAGCGTCTGGGAAGTGCGCCAGTGGGCGACCTGGGGTCGCCGGGGGGCGGAGGTGCAGGCGGCGCGGATTCCTTCATCTTCAAGCCGCCTTTGGCAAGGACGATGTTGTAAACGGGGGTGGCGCGCGTCTCATGATGGACGCGGAGCTTGAATCGGTCGGCGAGCACGGGCTGCAACATATCAGCAAGCTGCCGAGAAGTGAGCGGCGTCGCGGGCAGGTCGACAAGATCGATTTTTGCGTCGAGGTCGAAGAGATCTGAGTCCCCCGGCAACGGATTGCCAAGGATAGGTTTCTGGGAGAGATTGTATGCAACCATGATGAAGGCAAGGAGCGGCCTATCGACGAAGTGGCAGCCGTCCACGTAGCAACCCTCCACTCCTCCTCCAGGAGTGTTCCCATGCCGCTTGATCGAGACGATTGTAAAGGCGAGTGGTTTGCCCGATGGAGTGGTAGGCAATTGAGCATTCGATTGCGCTTGGGCGGACGGAGTGGCGAGGGCAAGCGCTGCGGCTACGAACGTGCAATGGAATCTGTTGCGCAACGAGATGAGAGCACCGTGCATTGCGGTCCTCCGAGCTTCCTGGCTCTGCATGATAGACGCACATGAGGCTGGGGATCGCTTGGATTTTTCGCGCTCGTGGACAAAGTGAGGATGCGATCAGTGTGTTGTTGAGTGCGTCCAGGACCCCGAGCGCTATTCCGGCAACAACCTCGGTGTGAGTAAGCCGGGAACTGACGGCGATTGACCGGCGTTCATGTGAAAAGGCGATGTAGGCTCGTAAAACGCGTCCACACATGTAGACCTACTGTCCCAGCAATCACCGCGAGCACGTGAATACCGAAGCCGGCATTTCCTTTCAAGAAATCGCGCATGTGAGTTGTCGCGTTCAAGCCGAGGTACTCATCAGGGGTTGCCTGAGGGCAAAGCGGGCTCGCATCATCGGAGAGTAGCGCGAGCACTGACGATCACCGATGAAGCCGCGATCCGATCGGACAAGGAGACAAGCAGTTTCCACCCAAACCGGCCGGGCAAATGCCCAGGATGAGCGGCCTGCTGGCGGGATTCCGCCCCGATCAATTTCAAATCTGTGAGCAACTCAGGGGGCTCAGATACAGGTTCGTAATGTTGCTTACGATCTCGGCATCGGTATTGCCAGGCTTGTGCGAGAGCTCCTTCCACGCCGGATCGCCCGAGAACGCTGCCCAATGAGCTGAAAGAGTCGACACGTCAGGGAAGGTCAGCATATAAGTCAGGTTCGGCATGCGTGTGCCGATCACCGTATCCGCAAAGAAGACCGGATTCAGCCGTGCCTTGGTGAACAGCCCGATCTCCGCTTCGTTGAACATCTGGATCTTGCGCGTATGCGCCACCTGGCTCGGGCTCTCGTAGGTACGCAGCTGGAAGATCCGCTTTTCAAGCTTGGGAGCAGTCAGCTTCGGCCAGCCCGAAAAGGCCGAGAGGATGGATCGTTCCGCGCGTACAAATGCAGGCGCTGACGCCGGGGCGTCCCGAAACCCGGATGCGCCCTTCACGTACTCCGGATCCTTCCCAAGCAGGGTGTCGAGCGAGAGCAGTGTCCCGACGGAGGTCGAGGGAATCAGCACATAATAGGTGGGCGTCTCTGGCCCAATATCGAGCTTAAAGGTCCCTACAGGCGATATGCCGAGGCGGTTCAGGGCCGGAATCAGGGCCTGCTCGAAATAGCCCTGCGTCAGCGCAAGCTGCGGCCCCGTTCGCAGAGTGTAGGCTCGCAGCTGATAGTACTCCTGATGAGGTTCTCCCCCGGGCCCTGTTTCGGCCCCAAACGCCGACACACCCGTTGCCGCTCCTGCGGTAGCCAGTGCTGATCTCACAAATTCCCTCCTCTGCATGCGCCCTCCTTAGGTCGTTCGGTTTCAGCTTACGACAGCATCCCCGGCGGAACAGTCATGATCTGAACTCGAAGATGGACAGGCAACCTGGTTTACCGTGCGGTGAGCAGGGGAGATACAGCGAAATTGAATAACACGCGG
>JASHVE010000044.1 GCA_030039675.1 Acidobacteriaceae bacterium
CATGAGGGCGGCAGCGGCACGTTCTCTGAATTCGACATGGTCACCTGGCTCAGCGAGGCGATGCGCTGCGAAGGCCTCGTCTGGGAGAACGGGCCCAACGTGAGCGTAAACGCCCATAGCGCCGACTCACACTATGAGCCGACGGCCGAGCACTCTTCGCCCATCCATGAAGGCGATTTCGTGCTCATCGACATCTGGGGTCGCGTCGACAAGCCTCATACGGTCTTCTACGACATCACCTGGACGGGCGTCATCGGCCGCGAGCCCTCCGGGCGCGAGCAGCTTGTCTTTGAAACCGTGCGCAACGCGCGCGATGCCGCCATCGCCGCTGTCGAATCGGCGTTTGCCGAGAGCCGGCCGATCGGCGGCTTCGAGGCCGACGATGCGGCGCGCAGCGTCATCCGCGCCGCCGGCTTCGGCGAGTTCTTCACGCACCGCACCGGCCACAACATCGCGCAGGAACTGCACGGCAACGGAGCGCATCTCGACAACCTGGAGACGCACGACCAGCGCCGCATCCTGCCGCACACCTGTTTCTCCGTCGAGCCGGGGATCTATCTGCCGGAGTTCGGCATCCGCAGCGAAGTGAACATGATGACCGCACCCGGCAAGGCCTGGGTCACGGGGGCGATTCAGCGCGAACTGGTGAGAATCTAAAGCTGGTTGCAGCGTAAGTCGTGCAACAATGCGTCAGTAAGCAGACACGGTCGATAGCACGTCCATTACGTCGAGGAACCCTGCGCGATGAAACGAGCGATGCTTTTTTTCCTTCTGCTGACCGCCCGGCTGATGGCGCAGACCGTTCCTCTGTCCACAGAACTGCCCAGTCATCCTTTCTTCATCAGGGCCACGTGGTACATCGGCGGGGTCGGCAACTGGGATTATCTGACGATGGATTCGCAAGCCGGCCGGCTGTATATCGCACACGGCACCACCGTGCAGGTAGTTGACGTCAGCTCCGGCACCCAGACAGGCATTATCTCCGGCTTCTACGAGGCCCGCCAGATTGCGCTCGACGACACCGGCCAGGTTGGTTACGTGAGCGATGGCGGGCAAGGCAAAGTGGTCGTCTTCGATCGGCAGACCTTTAGAAAAACCGCGGAGATTGACACCGGCGCCAATCCCCGCTCGCTGGTTTACGATCCGCTTACCAAGCTGCTCTTTGTGGTGCGCGCCAACCCTCCCGCTGAAGGCGCGGCGGAAACGCCGGACCATAGGCGTCAGCCCATCCGCGAGGGTCCGCCCGCCGAGGTCACAACCACGTCGAAGGTGACGGTCGTCGATACGCAATCGGAGACTGTGATCGGTGAGATCACCCTCCCTGGCCTGCTGGGTTTTGCCGTGGTGGACCAGAACGACCAGGTCTATGTTGCGTCGACAGACCGGAATGAGGTCTTCCGCTTCGATGCGCAGGCCGTCGCCACGGTCATGCACTCACTGCTGGAAAGCGCCAGCGCTTCGGCATCGAAAGCCGTCGCCGCGCCGCCAGAGGAGGAGACCGCTCCTTCGATCAGTCTTGACTGGACCAGCGACCAGCACGCGCAAAATCCAGCCGAAGGCCATCTGCGCATCTTCCACCTGAGCCCCGAGTGCGCCGACCCGCGCAGCCTGGCCATCGACAACGCGCACCTGCGCCTCTTCGCCGCCTGCGACAACCGGAAGCTGATCGTGCTGAACACCGGCACAGGCGACAAGGTCACGTCGCTGCCCATTGGCCCTGGTGCAGATGCGGTCGGCTACGACCAGGACCACGGATTGATCTTCACCGCCAATGGCGGCGCGGAGGGCAGCATGACCATCATCCGCCAGGACGTGACCGACACCTATGCTGTGATTCAGACCTTGCCCACGCGCCAGCGCGCCAGCACCTTGGCCGTCGATCCAACCGCGGGCGCCGTTTACTTGGTAACCGATTATCTGGGAGTCGACCTCAACCGCCCCGGCGGCATCGGGACACTTGTGCAGACACCGGTCACCGGCAGCTTTCAGGTATTGAAGATCTCGAATTGACGCGAGCGGCGCAATCGCATGAGCTCGTCTAAGGTTCGTTTCTTGTTGCCTGGTGTGCGGGATCGGCAACGCGATGATCGATGATCTGATAACCGGAAGGAACCCTGAAGTACGTCGGATCTGCAACGGAACGCGAGATACCGGTGAGCCACAAGGTCTGGTCGCCATCGCGGGGATCGTGGCGCACCACCTTGACGTTGATCCCTAAATCAGGCGAGTACCAGTAGTCGACTACGCGAAGGATCGTCTTGGTGTTGCCGATGCTCTGCTTGTAAAAGGTGAAGGTCTCGCGCGTGCGCTGAACATCGAGCCCCTCGAAGGTATCCGTTCCCAGGTTTTCACGGGTAAGGAAGGACATTCCATCGGGCTGCAGACCGGCAGGGCGCAGAGGCTGCGTCACCGATTCGTAGTAGGAAAACAGATTGCAGACCTTTGCGTAGGGATTGCAGTTATACAGCGTGTGTTCGAGCGGGTCGCTATACACGTTCAACTGGACCAGGGATTGCTGCTTGCCATCGTCCGGCACCGGGATGAAGCTGCGGCGCTCCTGAAAGATGCGGCCGTCCATATCGCGAGCCACTACGCGCTCATTTTGAATCGTGACGGTCGACGCGTCAGGAAGTATTTGCACCCAAGTGGTTTTGGCAATCGCCAGGAACGGAGCATTTGGCTTGGGCGGGAAATCGAGCGGTGCAATGTATTTCTGGGCGCGATGATCCGGCGCGTGCGCGGGTTCCTGAGCCGATGCGGTAGAGGCGAGCAACACTACAGTGAAACCCAAGGCGAACTTCTTCAATCCGCACATACTCCCATCCTGGTCACCCGACTACAGGCGGTGTCAGAAGCAGCTTTTTCCGCATTCTGGAATAGAAGAGGATGCGAAGTCACGTAAATTTTTCGGCGAGCTGATCCGGCCCAGCCGTGGCTCCGGCCTGCGCAATGAAAGTAGACACCATGCTCCAGGTCGCGCGCATCAGATAAACTGCGAATTCGCAATACCAGTCCATAACCTGCAGTAAACTACACAGACCACGGAGGTAATACATGCCTTTGCCAAGCGATGAACGGGTCGTTGCGCTGGCCAACGACCTGCTGCAACAATTCGATCTTCTTTTTGGCCTGCATTCGGGATTTCGCGCTGCACATGCCAAAGGAATCCTCCTGACAGGGAGCTTTACGCCGTCGGCCGGCGCTCGGGCGCTGACGCGCGCGCCCCATATCACGCGCGAACGCACGCCCGTGACGGTTCGCTT
>JASHVE010000575.1 GCA_030039675.1 Acidobacteriaceae bacterium
TGCTCAGCGATCAGGTGCAAAAGACATCCCGAAGCAACAGAGCGGCGAAATAGCGCATTCGGAAGGGCGCGGCAAAACGGACATGCAACATGTCTAGGTCTATGACCGCGTGGATTCGTACCTTTGGCATCGTGCTCTCCCAGGTCTCAAAATCGAGACCCTTCGACTTCGCTCAGGGCAAGCTCTGGGGCACCCAGATTTAGTACCTAATCAAACGGTCACAGGCCTAGTTGGGCTCTCCGGTAGGTTTCCAGCGTTCGAGCAAGTCGCGCAGCGCCTGCTCGGAAAGCTCATCGTCTGACGGTGGGAGCAATTCCTCAAAATGCTCGAATTGCTTGTCAAATCGAGCCTGCACGACGAGAGAGTTGCGAGCTGTTTCCAGAAGCCCTTCAATTCCGGGAATGCCGCCTTCCTTCAACAGATCGAGAACGAACTGATACACAAGGATCTCCCGGAAGTACAATTTGACTTCGTTCGCCAAAAAGCGAATAAACTGCCGCTGCTCTCGTTCGTCCATTGCGATCCTCGCCGAGGTTGGAGAGCATTGTACGCCGCAATCTGCTGCGCGATTGTCAAATGCGTGCTGTGGAGCTGGTTGGCGCGTCGCGCTGGATGGACAGGCCATGATCAGGGACACAACGGTGATGTCCTAATTTCATCGAGCATGCCCTCAGCCGTAGGGCACGGCTAAGGCCGTGCCCTTTCAAGGCGAGAACAGATTAAGGACACGATGGCTTTGCGGCGCAGGCTCGAGCCCTCTGTTATCCTGAAAAGTTTACCTGAGCGAGGAGGGCGCCATGCCGGAGCACAGAGCACGCAAGCATCATCAGGACCGGGTGGCCGAGGCGCTGCGGGAGGAGATCGGCGCCATGATCGAGGGCGAACTTTCCGACCCGCGCATCGATTTCTGCCATGTGAGCGAGGTTACCCTGAACCCGGGCGGCAAGTCGGCTCGCGTGTATGTAGCCGTGGACTCGAATGCGAAAGATATTGCCAAGGCGGAGAGCGACACGATCGCCGGACTCGAAGCAGCGAAGGGCTACATCCGCCGCGAGCTGAAGGAACGGATGGGCGTGCGCCATGTGCCTGAACTGAGTTTTCTTGTCGATCGCTCGGAGCGCTTTCAGGCGCGGATCGAGGAGCTGATGGACAGATCGCGCAAACGAGCCGGCAGACGGGCGCAGTCTGCGGGCGAAGAGAATGGCGCTTTGCAGAAGGCCGCGGGGTCCGGCCAGGAGATTCCACTGAAATAAGGCATGACTCACCTCCCCCCCAAGCCAGAGCGCGACCCATCGGCCTCGCCCGAGGACAGCTTCGGTCACGTGTGTGCGGGATCGAACGCTACGCCGGGCGATGGCGCAGCGGGCGACGACACGGCGGGTGGGCCGATCGCGCAGATTCTGCGTGTGCTGAGGAAGGGCGAGCGGTTTCTGGTCTGTTCCCATTCGCGGCCTGATGGCGATGCGGTGGGCAGCGTGCTGGCCTTCGGCATGTTGCTCGAACAGATGGGCAAACGTGCCGACCTGGTGACGGCCGACCGGGTTCCCGTTGCATATCGCCGGCTGCCCGGAGTGTCAGGCATACGGTCTGCGCTGCGGGTACATGGACCGTATGACGCGGCGATCCTGCTGGAGTGCGATGGGCTGGAGCGCACCCGGCTGCGCGGCCTGGAAGAGTTCTTCCTGATCAATATCGATCACCACGTGAGCGGACAGGCTTATGGTCACGTGAACTGGATCGACTGCCAGGCAGCGAGCGTGGGCGAGATGGTCTACCGGCTGGCGAAGGCGGCCGGAGTAACGGTAACGCCGGAGATGGCTGCGTGCCTTTACACCACCGTGCTGACGGATACCGGCAGCTTCTCCTACGGCGCGTTGAGCGCCTCGACCTTCGCCCTGGCGCGCGAGCTGGTGCTGGCCGGGGCCGATGCTACGGCGATCGCGCAGGAGGTGTACTATTCCATGCCGCTGGCCAAAGTGATGCTGGCCGGCGCGGCGCTCAGCAACCTGCAACGGGAGGGCCGGCTCGCGTGGCTGTGGATCACGCAGGAAGATATGGCGCGCACGCACGCCGTGGAAGAGGACTGCGAGGGCATCGTGAATTTCGCGCTCGGCATTGCGGGCATTGAGGCGGC
Organism: Acidobacteriaceae bacterium; assembly: GCA_030039675.1. Lineage (GTDB taxonomy): Bacteria > Acidobacteriota > Terriglobia > Terriglobales > Acidobacteriaceae > Telmatobacter. Next base: position 2,135 of record JASHVE010000575.1, read on the forward strand.
GGTGTTTTTGCGCGAGCTTCCGGAGGGGCACTTCCGGCTGAGCCTGCGCGGCAAAGGCGAAGTGGACGTGGCTGCGATCGCAGAAAGACTGGGCGGCGGCGGGCACGTGAATGCCGCCGGCTGCACGCTGGAGGGACCGCTGGAGCGCGCACTCGCGGAGATTCTGGCCGAGTTGCGCTCCGCCGTGGCGGCAATTGCCAGACCGGATTAGGAATTCAGAAATGTGCAAGGTGCCGTCTTCTTAGGGAAAACGGCACTTGGCGGTATCAACTCGCCCTACACCAATTCCTGATCCGGTGTGAGGATGCTCCGCCGCATTGAGATTCAGGCCCAATCTGTTAGCCTTGTCCCTGTCACGCACGCCTGAAATAAAGAAAGGCGCAGTATCAGGGACAGCTACGCCCGCTGGAGACCTGCTGGACATGGAAATTGGATTGGAATCTGCTACCACGGATTCGCCGAAGCGCCAGCCATGGCGCCGGCCCAGCTGGTCCACCACGGCGGAAGTCTTCATCTTTCTGATTTATACAGTGTTCTTTCTGGCTTACGGTTTGACGCCGCTGCTGGGCGGCGATGGCCTGGGACTGGTAGGCGCCGACGAGCCGCGTTACGCGCAGATCGCGCACGAGATGCTGGACCGGTTCGATTCTGCGCACACACTCAAGGCCCGGCTCAGCGCCTGCGTCACACCGTATCTCTATGGCCATCCCTGGCTGGAAAAACCTGCGCTCTACTACTGGCGCGCGATGTTCCTGTTCCAGGACTTCGGCGTGCACGACTGGAGCGCCAGGCTGCCCTCGACGACATTCGCTTTTGTGATGATCGGCCTCATCTACCTGCACATGCGACGATTCCGTCCTGGCGGGCACCTGGATGCGGCGCTGATCACCGTGACCTGCGCGGGCATTCTCAGCTTTGCGCGCGGCGCATCGACCGATATGCAGATGGCCGCGCCGCTCGCTATTGGGCTGCTGGGCTGGTACGCGTGGTACGAGACCGGCTCAAAGTTCTGGCTCTACGACATCTATTTCTTTACCGGCCTGGCGACACTGGCCAAAGGGCCGGTGGCTCCGTTCCTGGCGATCCTGATTATTGTGGCCTTTGCGTTTTTGCGGCGGGAGTGGCATATTCTTCCCCGCTCGTTCTGGTGGCCGGGCGTCGTGCTCTACTTTGCGATGGTGCTGCCATGGTTCATCGCCGTCCAGCACGAGAATCCCACGTTTTTCCGCGAGTTTTTCCTGGAGCACAACCTGGAACGCTTTGCCACCGACCGCTATCAGCACGCGCAGCCATTGTGGTACTACTTTGTCGTGGTGCTGCTGGCCACCATGCCGTGGACGGTGGTGGCGATCCGCGCTCTGATTGACGGCATCCAGACTTCCGTGGCGGAGTGGCGGCTGCGCAGGGCGAGCGAGGCGAAGCCGAAACCGAAGGTCAACCGGCCCGGTGACGCATTTCCCGAGTTCCTAGTGCTCTGGGCCGTGCTTCCCATCGTCTTTTTCTCGTTTTCGGAATCGAAGCTGCCGGGCTACATTCTGCCCTCGATTCCACCCATCGCCATTCTCACGGGAGATTATCTTTATCGCCGCCGGTCGGGATTGAACCGCTGGATTCTCCTCGGCCACGCAGCGCTTTGCGGGGTGCTGACCGTGGCCACGCTGCTGCTGCCCTGGTTTGTGGCGCATGGAAGGCAGATGCCTCCGGCGCACGCATTAACGGCGGCTGTGCTGGCCGCAATCGGAGCGGCGCTGCTGATTCTCGTGGTGACCAACGGCTTTGGCGTGGCGCGTCTGAGAACCGCGACCTGCGGCGTGCTGGCCTTGCTGATGATCTTCCTCTACGGCGTGGGACCGTTCTTCGGCGTTGGCCAGGTAGACGTGACCAAGCGCGTCATTCGCTTGCTCGACCGTTCCTATTCGGTGCGTCCGCTAGCGGAGCGATTGGCCGACTTTGTGCCCCCAGACGGCACCGTCGCCGTGTTTCGCGTCCGGCGCGACACCGAATACGGTCTCTCGTTCTATCGCAACCGGCAAGTGGTGAATTATGAAGAGAGCGGCGTGCCGGATGAGCAGCATTTGCTGGTGGCGCGGGTCTCAGGCCGCGGCGGCGCCGACCTTCACACCACGGATGCGCTCCAAGAGTATCTGGAAGGCCGGAATTACCAGTTTCTCTTCAACTGGCCCGAGCAGGGCTTGGAGGTTTTTCTTGTGGGCGCGCGGTAACTCCCGCATGAAGTTGCACTTGGTTAAGTACTCGTGGCAAAGTGACGCAAGGGTGTTTTGCGGTGTGAAATTGCGCTGAGTTATCAGGCTCACGCGAGCATGTCAGATTGATTTCGGCACGCAAAGAGCGTCCGATAGGGAATGGGAGAAGCATGGCTTTGGGAGCTTCCGTCGAGATCCTCGACCTGCGGCATTTTGCCGCGACCCTGCTGCGCCCTGTACTGGACGCCGAAGGAGAGCTCTGGAAGCAGCGCCTGCATTGGGACTACCGAACCTCAGCGCGCTTGTTAATGCAGTATCTCGACAACCACATGCTTCCCGGTTACGCGGCGCTTGAGGCCGAACAGGTGACCGGCTACGTGTTCTGCGTGTACGAAGACAGCAAGGCGGTGGTCGGCGATGTGTTTGCCATGCCGAGCCCGCTGGACGGCACCGAATCCACTCATGTTGTGGAAGAGACGCTGCTCCGCCATCTATTGGAACTATTGGTCAACTCGCCACAGGTGGAGCGCGTGGAGTCACAGCTTCTGCTGCATCCTTCCGGATCGCACGCAGCGGTATTTCAGGAAGCCGGATTCCAGATCTATCGCCGGCTGTTCCTGGTGCAGACGCTAAAGAACCTGATAAGAGCACCGCAGATCAACCTGTCGAGTGGACTGGAACTGCGCGCCTGGAGCGACGAAGACCTGGCCCCCGGGGCGCGGCTCATCGCGGAGGCTTACCGGGGCCACCCGGACAGCCTGATCAACGACCAGTACCGGTCAGTGCACGGGTCGATGCGTTTCCTGAACAATATCGTGCGCTACTCGGGCTGCGGCACGTTTTCGCCGCAGGTTTCACACGTGGTGATGGACCGCAGCAGCCGCGAGCTGGTGGGACTGATTCTGGGCTCGCGGGTGAGCCCGCAAAGCGGCCACATTACGCAGGTTTGCGTGCATCCGCAGTTTCGCCGCCGGGGGCTGGCGCGCATGCTGCTCTCGCTGGCCAGCTACTGGTTCACGCGGCAGGGGGCGACGGAGATCTCGCTCACTGTGACGGAAGCGAATGCCGAGGCCATTACTCTGTATATCGCCGAGGGGTATTCGTGCAAGCACACATTTGATGCGGCGGTTTGGCAGCGGTCAAATACTTACTAGTGTGGTGTCTCCGAAGTTCGCGGAAAAACAACCGCAGGTCCTTCGGCTCCGTTTGGCCCAAAAACGGCCAAACTCCGCTCAGGATGACAAAGCAATTATGCGGTGAACTTTTGGGACACGACACTAGAGCAGTGAGAATTTCTACCGCGCGATCAGGAACATCACCCAGCTCAGCACGATGGCCGATCCGGCGAAGAGCACGAAGCAATACAGGCCATAGCGGATCATCTTCCGCGGTGTTTCGCGCTGGGTGATGCCGAAGACGACGGAGGCAAAGAGGCCGAACAGGAGCACCGCCGTAAAGTGGGAAGGACGCAGCACTAGGATTTCCTCCCGGTGCGGAGATTGTGGGCGTCTACAGCTGCAATCACATTGAGCAGGCCGGCGACGACAATGAACACTTTGCCATAGTTGGCAGTGGTGAACATCTCCGGGTCGCCGCCCAGGCCCAGCGCCCGGCTCACAAAGAACATGAGCCCGTTGCCTAGATCGCCGATGAGGCCCAGCAGGTCCAGAATGTCCTGTGCGCCAGAGTAGAGCTTGCCATCCATGGCCAGCCCGAGCGCGAACATGGCGATGATGGCAATGGCGAGCAGCGCGCCCCGGCCCCATTTACCCAACAGAAAATGCCCGGCTCCCGGCACCAGCCAGCCGGCGATGAGAGGGAGATAAACGAAACCTTGTTGTGGAGATTTGGCCGCCGTTGCGGTCTTGTTTGCCGCGGTTCCCATTCCTTCTTGACTATACAGCACCGGAACGCCGCACCTCAGTTGCCAGTGGGAATGATCCCAGCGTTTTCGACCATCAGGATCACGGTTCGTTTGGGCGCGCGCGTGCGGTGCACCACGGTGCGCGGAACCACGAAGCCCTGACCCGGCGCGAGTTCCACGGTTTTCTCTTCGAGATCGATGAGCAGCGTGCCCTCGACGACGTAGAAAAACTCGTCGTCTTCGTCGTGCTTGTGCCAGTGATACTCGCCCTCGATCACGCCTACGCGCACGACCGACTGATTCACTTTGCAGAGGGTCTGGTTGAACCATTTGTACATGCAGGCATCGGCCAGCGCTTTGACATCGATGGTTTCGAGCGGGCCATGCAGGATGTTGAGGCGCGTCTCATAAGGATAGGCTGTGGTGGATTCGGGCATGGTGTTGCCGTCCTATTCACTTAAAGTGGAAGCGCAGATCGATATCCGTAGAACTGGCCTGGTCTTGACACACCACCAAAATATCCCTCAGGGGCTAAAGCCCAGTAATCTTGACTCCTCTTGCGGCACGACTAAAGTCGTGCCCTTTCACAAAACTGTCGAGTCATGTTCGCCCCACTATACCAAATACGATCCACCTGATTCCTCTTTCCTAATAAAAGAGATACTTCCGCCAGCGGTCGTCACTGCGGCCAAGCATGCGCATGATCTGGCGGCTGGTGTGCAGCGAGAACGGACGCGGCTCGCGCATCAGAATCATGTCGTCGATCTCGTGCAGCATGCGGTTGCCCTTGCGGCGGTTGCAGGTATGGCAGCAGGCGACGAGATTTTCCCAGGTGGAGTTGCCGCCGCGCGAGCGGGGGATGACGTGGTCGAGCGTGAGTTCGCTGGGCGGCATGGCCTCGCCGCAGTACTGGCAGGTGTTGCGGTCGCGCAGCAGGATGTTTTTGCGCGAGAGGGCGCGTGTCTGGTGGGGGATGCGGCGGTACTCGAGCAGACGAATCACCGAGGGCATGGCGATGCGGCTGCGCTGCGCGTGCAGCGTGAGACCGTGCTCCTCTTCAGTGCGGGCGATGCCTTTGAGCACCAGCACCAATGCCCGGCGCGCGCCGCAGATGTTGATGGGCTCATAGGAGGCGTTCAGCACCAGCACCGGCATCTGCAGCATATGGTTCGACTGAACCACGTGCTGCCCTGCAGCGTGGTCGGCGGCCAGCGCTGCGGCCTTGGAGATAGCTTTCTGCTTGCGGGCATGAATCATGGCTTTTCCCAATGACATCTCTCTGACCTCATGAAAAAGATGGTTGCCCTTGCGATGAAAGTTGAGTGGATGAATCCGGTTCGAATGAAACTTGATCTTCCAAAGATTCCGTAAAGCCCGTGGCGCGCTGCGCCCTGGCCAGCGTACCTACCCATATAGAAGCGGCTCCGGCGCGCAGCAGTGCCAGGGCTGCGGCGCGCGCTGTCGCACCTGTGGTCATGACGTCGTCGACCAGCAGAATGTGTTTGCCTTTGACGATGGCGGGATCGGTGACCGAAAAAGCGCCGCGCAGATTCATGCGGCGCCGGCGCGGCGTGAGTCCCGCCTGGCTCTCTGTGGCGCGCTGCCGCATGAGCGCGCTCGAGGCCAGCGTCAGCTGCCAGTTCGAGTGTGTGGTTGCGAGAACTTTGAGCGCCTCGCGCGCAAGGGCCCGCGCCTGGTTGAAGCCGCGCTGCGCGCGCTTGGTGCGGTGCAGCGGCACAGGGACCACGAGCATCTTACCCGGCGCTTCGCCGGCGAGCTGCGCAATCGCGGAGGCGAGCATGCGACCCAGCCCGCGCGCGGCTGGATGCAGCCGGTCGTATTTAAAAGCGTGAATGGCTTCCCGCAAGCGGCCCTGGTAAAGCCCGAAGGACACGGCGCGCATGAACGGCGGCGGCGCGAGCCGGCAGGTGCGGCATAAAGCGACACCGGAAGGCTGGTCCAGGACATCGCGATCGAGCACGTCACGATCAAGCACACTATGGAGCGCGTCACCGCACCGCGCGCAGGCAGGGCTGCTCAGGACCGGGATCGAGGTCCAGCAAAAATCGCAGATTGGAACGGAAGAAAGGCGCGGCAGAGGCGAGCCGCAAAGAGCGCAGGAGGCGGGCAGGAGAGCGCAACTAACAGCATCTACGGGACTTCGGAGCACGCGAACCACTGCGCGCCACCGCGTAGTTTCCGATGGCGGAACGTCGAACGTCAGTGAACCGGAGTCCCTGCGGAAGACGCACCTCGATTCGAGCGGCTCGAAACGACGCTACCCCTTGCGGCCAGTATACCCCAACCCCAATTCGCGCTTCCAGAA
>JASHVE010000576.1 GCA_030039675.1 Acidobacteriaceae bacterium
CGCGCAATGCTGCTTACGCAGCAGGGGCGCACGCTGGAAGCACGCAGCGAGCATCTGAAGGTCGTCGGGCTCGATCCCCTGCATCAGCGCAATCTCAATGCTCTCGGGCTCCTGCTCGCCATCACGGGCAACCGCAAGGCTGCGCTCCTGGTGCTGAGCGAAGCAGTCAAGCATGCGCCGCAATCCGTCACCAGCCGCGTGAACTACGGCGGCGTGTTGCTGGAAGAAAAAGACGCAGCGGCAGCCCGCGAACAGTTTGAAGCAGCCCTCCGCATCGATCCCAAGTGCCCGCAGGGACACGCGGGCATGTTCTATGCCCTCAACCGGCTTGGCGATGTGGAAGCCGCAGAGCTGCATCGCCGCCTTGGCTTTGAGAAGAAAAATCTGTTCACCAATCTTTACCGCGGCACGGGACAACCGGTTCCGCTGGTGTTGCTGGTCTCCTCCACGGGAGGCAATACACCCATCGAAAAACTCATTGACGACACCATCTTCCAGACTCATGTCGTCGTTGCCGATTTCTATGATGCGAAGACTCCGCTGCCGGAGCATCGGCTGATCATCAACGGCATTGGAGACGTCGATGTATCGGAAGAAGCATTACGTGCCTCCGAGTCGCTGATCGCACGTGCGTCCGTGCCGGTGCTCAACCCTCCAGCCGCTGTGTTGGCGACCAGCCGCTGCGAAAACGCATCGCGGCTCAAGAACCTTCCCGGTATCATCGCTCCGGCAACGCAGATTTTCCCGTACTCGCTGCTCGCCGGCCCGGATGGAGCGAGCGCGCTTCTCAATCACGGCTTTACGTTTCCGGTTCTCTTGCGCGTTCCCGGCTTTCACATGGGGGAGTATTTCGTGGACGTGCAATCACCGGAAGCGCTTGCCGATGCGGTCGCCGGACTGCCGGGCGCCGGCCGCGAGGACGCGCAACTGCTCGCGATTCAGTATCTCGACGCATGTGGAGCAGACGGCTCTTTTCGCAAATACCGCGTGATGATGATCGACGGACAGCTCTATCCGCTGCACCTGGCCATCTCACCGCACTGGAAGATTCACTACTTCAGCGCGGACATGGCCGACAAACCCGATCACCGCGCAGAGGAAGGACGGTTTCTCGCCGACATGGCTGGCGTGCTGGGCTCCAAGGCGATGAACGCCCTGAAGCACGTGCAGGCAGCGTTGAACCTGGACTATGCCGGCGTCGACTTCGCACTCAGCCGCGATGGTGAGCTTCTGCTCTTCGAAGCCAACGCGACGATGGTGGTGAAGCATCCCGATGAGGGCGAGCACTGGGACTACCGCCGTCCGGCGGTCGACCGCATCCATGCAGCAGTTCGCGACATGCTGGTGAGAAATGCGGCGGTGGCTTCGCGCGGTACGCAAGAGACCGCTGTATCACCTGCCGGGCACCATATAGCAGGGAATTCCACGTCTATATCTAGTGGGTCGCTTACGACGCGCGGATGAGTGTGGGCACAAGCCCTGGCACTAATCTGATCAGAGGAAGACGCGCACGAGAGGTCGACAAAACGCCTTCTTTTGCCGACCGCCTTTTGTTCGGGGCGTGACCGGGAATGTAGAGATTGAAAGGTTCGTCGAAATCCGTTAAAGGTCACGAATGCAGACCACTATAGCATTTTCGGAATTACTGTAGACCGAAAGCATGAACTCAAGTGGCTTTTTCATCAAGAAAAAGCCACTTTTCACTGCTCTCAAAAAGCCTATATGTATTCCGAAAATGCTCTAATTCATCGGCTTCGCCTGCCCCACCTGCGGTGCCGTTGTATTGTACGGATGGCAGTCGCCTAACATCTCTTTGAACCGGAAATAACGATGGAAAAATAGTGCAGCACGAGCGCCCCCGAACCTTCCGCCAGTTCCGTCAGCCACTCACCGTCCGGTTCCGCGTGGTCATGCACGTATCGCGAATCGCCTTTGTGCAGATTCGCCAGCACTCCGCCGCGAATCTTCAGATCCTGCGTTGACCTGATATTGATGTCGATCGGTTCGCCTGTTTCCTCATCCAGCGAGATTTTCCCATGCATCACCGACTACGCAAAGAATGCCCAGGAAATGCTCGATCCTGCGACGGCACTGTTTGCGCGTCCCAATCGGATCGTTGAACCCACTGTCCGGTTTGGCGCTAATCTGAATTCCCATCTTTCAGGCTCCTTGCAGCACATGAAGAGCAGATGCTTTCCTCGCGCTCGGGGGTGGAGGAACATATCCCTTTGGAATATAGGAGCAACAGGGCTCTTCACCAAAGAGATTTCCGGTGAGCGCATACGAGCGAGCGCGGGAGCCCCCGCAAATGTGCTTGAACTCGCAGGCACCGCATTTGCCTTCAAGCATGGCAGGATTGCGAAGCGCCTGAAAGAGGGGCGATTCACGATAGATTTGCGCAAACGGCTGGTTGCGGATATTGCCCGCCGAAGCCGGCAGGAAGCCGCTCGGAAAGACCTCGCCGGTGTGCGAGATGAACGCGAAGCCATTGCCGTCATTGAGCCCGCGGGGCGCACGGCCAATCGTGTCGGGCAACTTCTCCGGCGTTTCGATCGCCGTTCCCATCCGGCGCTCGGCGGCGCGCTGCTGCAAAAAGTAACGGCGGTAGTGCTGCGCTTCGGTGGTCTTGATATCGAAGCTGGCGGTCTTCGATAAGCGATAAATCTTCGCAAACACGTCTTCGAACTCGTCCGCGCGGAGCAGATCGTTGACCTTTCCCCGGCCGGTCGGGACAAGGAAGAATGCGCTCCAGAGCGTGATGCGCAATGTCTCAATCAGGGCGACGATCTCGTCGATTTCACCGATGTTCCTCCGGCTAAAGGTAGTGTTGATCTGGACTGGGAGGCCGGCCTCGTTCGCCCAGCGGACGGCATCAAGAGTGCGCTCGAACGATTTGTTCATGCCGCGAAATGCGTCGTGCGTCGCCGCACTCGCACCGTCCATGCTGACCGCCAAACGCGCTAGGCCCGCATCTTTCAGCCGGAAGACGATCTCTCGCGTGAGCAAAGGAGTCGCGCTTGGAGTCAAAGAAACACGCACGCCCACCTTCCGGGCATGGGCAATAAGCTCGAAGAGATCCGGCCGTTTGATCGGATCTCCACCCGTGAGTACGAACACGGGGATCTGCATCGCAGCGATCTGGTCAACCAGGCTCTTACCTTCCTCGGTAGTGAGTTCCATCGGATGCCGGTCAGGCTGGGCAGACGCTCGGCAATGGACACAGGCCAGATCACAGGCCTGCGTCACTTCCCAGATGGCAAGGAATGGCCGCTCCTTGAAATCAATTGCGCTTATCATTGACTGGTTGGTCGGGTTCATAAGCCAATGGAAACCTGCATGTCTGGCCCTCTGCAGTGACCAAAGTCGCTCTTTCAGAATTTTTCCGGTGACCACGAAGCGCCCCGATCTGGCCTCAGTGCTCGAAAAGACGGCTCTGCGTCGAGCCTTTTGCGCAAATCGAGAAGAAGAAGGCTGACCGCCGCATGGAGTTCCTTTTGTCCGCGACGCATCAGGAGCCGGCCAATCAGCTCGGCACAGTGCGAGAACTGATTTCAAGGAATTTAATGCGCCTTCAGGCTGAAGGTCTTCTCGATTAGACGCGCGGCAGATTGTGGTCTGGGACCTCGAGGGACTGAGCGTGCTTCTCGAATCCTGACAAAAACGGGTCGCGAGTGACCAAAGTCGCTGTGGCATCGGTGAGCGTTCTCTACCGTTGCAGGTGGAGAGTGAACATGCCTACCGCAACCCAATCCATCGGTGAAATTGTTACCGCCGAGCCTTCCGCAGTCGCGGTTCTTGAACGCTTCGAAATCGACCTTTGCTCACAGGCCGATGCCCAACTCGAACGGGTTTGCGCCGAGTTGCAGTTGTCGGTAGACCAGGTGCTCGAAAAGCTTGCCGATGCCGAATCAAGGGCCCACGGCGCGATGGTACCGGATCTCGAACGGTACTCACTGACCCGCCTCATCCAGCATATTGTTCGCACGCACCACCAAAGGGTGCGCCAGGAGCTACCGCGATTTGTTGAGTTGTCGCAGAGAGTCGCCACCAAGCATGGGGAGAGGGCGCCGCACTTCAAGACGGTGGCAGCGCTGATCGAGCAACTTCGCAACGAAATGTTCGCTCATCTTGCCAAAGAGGAACTGATGCTTTTCCCGCATATCGCCCGTCTGGAGGAGGCCGCGGAAGATTCCTTAGCTGTTCTTACCGCTTGCTTCCGATCTGTGGCGCAGCCGATTTCGGTCATGCTCAAGGAACACGATTCAGCTGAAGACGTTGTCGCGCAGGTGCGCGAACTCACAAATGGCTTCGAGACGCCGAGTTGGGCTTGCCCTAGGAACAGCGCGTTTCACTCAGGTTTCGCGGCGTTTGAAAAGGATCTACGGCAGCATGTGCACGTTGAAAACGACTTGCTCTTCCCGCGGGCAATCGCGCTGGAAAAAGAGCTCAGACAAGAAAGGTAAATATGGCCGCGATAGCTGATCCTGCTGCGAACCCTCTTCCAGGTATCCTCGACAACGGTCCCACGCGCGCTGCCCTTGAGCGCACGAAGAGCCTGATCCTGCGTGCTTGGATTGCGACCGGAGTCTTCTTCATGGCTCTGCCGGGGACGCTACTCGGCTTCTCGAACCTGATGGCCATCAGCGCCCATCATGGAGCCAGCGGCTTGCCTCCTGCATGGATCGAAGGGCATGGGCACGCACAGGTATTCGGGTGGATTGGCAGTTTCATCCTGGGCATCGGTTTCTATTCGCAGCCGGCCCGTGGCCGCTCAATCACTCGCATTCCGTTAGTATGCTTTGCTCTATGGACTACAGGCGTTGCGCTGCGATGGACCGCGAATATCTACGGCTGGCACTGGCGCGTTGCCGCTCCTCTGTCGGCGGCCTTTGAGTTGATTGCGGTTCTATTGTTCCTATCGGCGGCGTCGCATCACGAGCTTCCAAACGAGCCCGCAGGGAGCCGCACAAAGCAGCGTGTGGAGTTGTGGATGGTTTCCGTCCTGCTGGGAACAGCCGGGCTGGCCGCGGCAGTGATCTTCAATTTCATCGAGTGTGTCCGGCTCGCAATCGCCGGCGTGTCACCGTCGTTCCCACATGCGCTCGATCAGAAATATCTTGTGCTCCTAGGTTGGGGTTTTCTCGTGCCAGTGGTCTGGGGGTTTTCGGCTCGGTGGCTTCCGGTCTTTCTCGGAATCTTCAAGCCGCGAGGCCGCTTGTTCAGCGCAGCATTGATCCTTAATGTGCTCGGAGTGGTCGCCGGAGTCTGCGGACAGTTGAAGATTGCCGTGTTGTTGCTTGCGATGGGAGCCGGCCTCAGCGGGTTCGCGTTGCGTCTTATTGAACGCCCTCACACAGAAGCAAAAACCCAAGGAGTCCACCCGAGCTTTCCCGTCTTTGCTCGCATTCCGTATCTGTGGCTTGGCATTGCCGGTGCTATGAGTATCTGGGCGGCGCTTGCCGATCTGCACGGAGGCATCTGGGGCGCGTCGCGCCACGCGCTTACCGTTGGTTTCGCGGCTACCATGGTGTTCGCAATTGGGCCGCGCATCCTTCCGCACTTTGGCGGAATATATCGCATCTTCAGTACGCGCCTGATGGTTGCCGGCCTCGTATTTCTGCAAGTAGGTTGCACGCTGCGAGTTTCATCGGAGCCGCTGGCTTATGAAGGCATTCTTGCTTTCGCGTGGAAGGTGCTGCCGATATCGGGTATGCTCGAACTGACCGGCGTCCTGATCTTCGCCGCCAACATCCTCCTAACATTCGCATTCGGGCGCTCCGTTTTTGTAAAAAGGGCGCTCACCACAGTACAGGCCGACACCCATGTCGGGTGATCCAAATCACACTTAATCTGCCGTGGCATGATGCATGCCTATCTCTCAACAGTGCCCCCGACAAGCATCATTCCCTGAGTGACCTAAGTCCCTGCAACTTGACGCCGCCTGTCCTAACTTCACTATTAGCAGCTGTTGGTTGCACGACATTTCTATCGCGAATTGAGGCAATTCATGAGTTATAAGCGTTATTGGCTGGCATTGGCCGTTGTGATCATTGGCTCTTTTGCCGTGCTCGGTTCGGTGGGGCGGAAAATGATCAGCGAAGCTCCCCCTATCCCCGACGTTTTTTCAACGACTGGGCAACTTCTTTTCACCGGCGCCTCCATCACCGATGGTCAAGGTGTCTGGCAATCCATTGGCGGGCAGGAAATCGGCACGGTTTGGGGGCACGGGGCATATGTGGCTCCCGACTGGAGCGCCGACTGGCTCCATCGTGAATCCGAGATCCTGCTGGATCGCTGGGCAGCACATGAGGGTGCATCAAGCTTTGCGGCGCTGGGTCCTGACCAGCAGGCAGTGCTGCAAGCGCGATTGGTGCGCGAGATGCGCACCAATCGTTATGATGCCGCGGCGAACCGGGTCGTTATTGACGGCGATCGTGCCGCTGCTTTCGGTCAGCTGGCGGCATATTACGCGGATGTATTCGCAAGTGGCCGCAAGGAATATGCGATTCCGCGAGGCGCCTTGACAGATGCAATGAAGCAGAGGCAGCTCGCGGCTTTCTTCTGGTGGACGGCGTGGGCCGCAAGCACGGAGCGGCCTGGTTCCACTGTGACCTATACGAACAACTGGCCGCATGAACCGTTGGTGGCAAACGGGCCGACTGCCGGCGCAACTCTTTGGAGCATCGTCAGCGTTGTCTGCCTGCTGGCCGGAATTGGCGGTCTAGTTTGGTGGTCATCGTCGCAGGAAAAAGAAGTTCCGCACGGACCATACCCCACGCGCGATCCGTTTCTTGATTTCCGAACTACGCCTTCGCAACGCGCGACCATCAAGTACTTCCTGGTGGTCATGGCCCTGTGGGGCGTACAGATCCTGATGGGCGCGCTCACGGCGCATTATGGCGTCGAGGGTCAGGGCTTTTACGGATTCCCGCTCGACAAATACCTTCCGTACGCGATTACGCGCACATGGCACTTGCAGTTGGCGATCTTCTGGATCGCGACCTCGTGGCTTGCCACCGGACTGTACGTCGGGCCTGCGGTCAGCGGCCACGAACCCAAGTATCAGCGGCTAGGCGTAAACGTGCTGTTTGTCGCACTGGTGTTGGTCGTCGTCGGCTCACTGGCGGGCGAATGGATGGGCATCCAGCAGAAGCTCGGCAATCTCTGGTTCTGGTTCGGCAGTCAAGGATTCGAATACGTGGACCTTGGTCGCTTCTGGCAGATCTTGCTGTTCATTGGCCTGCTGCTCTGGCTCGTGTTGATGGTGCGCGCGCTCAAGCCTGCGCTTGTTCGCAAGAGCGAAGACCGTCCGTTGCTCTCTCTTTTCCTGATCTCTTCCATCGCCATTCCACTCTTCTACGCTGCGGGCCTGATGTACGGCCAGCGCAGCCATCTAGTCACTGCGGAATATTGGCGCTGGTGGGTTGTTCATCTTTGGGTTGAGGGATTCTTTGAAGTCTTTGCAACCGTCGTGATCGCTTTTCTCTTCACGCGTCTGAAACTGCTGGAAATCAGAAGCGCAACGCGAGCGGTGCTGTTTTCCACCACCATCTTCCTGTCGGGTGGCATCATCGGTACCTTCCATCACTTGTACTTCGCCGGCTCCGGCGCCGGAGTCATCGCTCTGGGCGCAGTATTTAGCGCGCTCGAAGTTGTACCGCTGACGCTGATCGGTTACGAGGCGTGGGAAAACCTGCGGCTCACGCGTCCAACGGAAAAGGCGCCCTGGATCGCCAACTACAAATGGCCGGTCTACTTCTTCGTCGCCGTTGCATTCTGGAACCTCGTTGGTGCAGGAATCTTCGGGTTCCTAATCAATCCTCCGATCGCGCTCTACTACATGCAGGGGCTGAACCTGACCCCCGTGCACGGCCACACCGCGCTCTTCGGCGTCTACGGAATGCTGGGCCTGGGCCTTACGCTCTTCTGCCTGCGGGTCCTCCAGCCAAAGCGGCCGTGGAAAGAAGGAATTCTGAAGTCTTCATTCTGGTGCATTAATCTCGGCCTGGTCTTTATGGTGGTTCTCAGCATGTTTCCGATCGGCATCATGCAAGCATGGGCCTCAATCGAACGCGGTACTTGGTACGCGCGCTCGGCCGAGTTCCTGCAATCTCCTGTCATGCAGACCCTACGCTGGATGCGGGTACCAGGCGATATTCTCTTCGCGGTTGGCGCTGCGATCCTTGGATGGTTTGTGCTCGGCCTTCTGACGGGCCATTCCTATCAGGGACGCGCGGTCTCTCTAGGACCATCGTCACTCGAAAAAGATAAGGAGCAGGAACTCGCCGTGGTCGCTGGAGACTAGAGCGGTTCCACAGTTCGTGTGCCCTTGCCGAAGCCGCGGAAGGTGGCATTTTCTTGAGGAAAATGCCACTTTGCAGCAGCGGCTTCGGGATATAGCAACTGTGAAACCGCTGTAAAGCAGC
>JASHVE010000577.1 GCA_030039675.1 Acidobacteriaceae bacterium
TTCTTAGGCTTTTTCTCAATCGCGCATGAGTTGTGCTTTCACGGGTCATCCGCAGCGCGCGGTGGGGTCGGGGATTCTCTATTGTGATGGAAAGAAATATGGATCGCAAGAGAAACCTGATACAAGCACGCGTAGAGCTGGCGGATCTTCTCGCCGCAAATCGGGCACAGTTCTGCTCTTAGTAACGCGAGCTACAGGATAAACCGGCACCGTCCGTAACAGCGGCCTGCAAAGTCGTTCGATGCCGCGCGTGACGGAAGTGTGCGCGGTCGGCCAACAAAAAGTCTTGGTGAAACCGATTGCGGTGTATAGTCCTCGCAAACCTTGGAACACAACAATAGAAGTTCTGATTGAATGCAGCCGTTCCAGGGGCGGTGTGTTCGACCAATGAAACTTTTCCCAACGATAGCTGCAGTAAAGCGCCGGAGAGGGCGATCATGCACGTATTTGGTGCCCCCAGGCTTGCGTTGTTTTTCGTCTCTGTCTCGGCCTGGATCGCAGTAAGCGTATCTGTCCGCGGACAGCCGTCTAGCTTCGCACCGTTGCCAGATGCTCCCGGCAGTGTGCGCGCAAAGATCGCGACATCGGGCAGCGCCTTCCTGCCGACCGGACTTGAGGCCGTGACTGCGGAAGACAAGGCCTACGCCGCATGGCACGGCGCGGACGCAGAGGAAGACAGAGAGATCGCAGACAGCGATCGCAACAACAACAATCTCATGCCGCAGTCCGGCGCGGGTGCTGTTAATCTGCTTCCCCTACTCTCTGAAGCACGCAAGATTATGCGTTCACCGCCGATGGAGGAAGCCAACGAGCACTATCACTGGAGCGGTCTGCTGTGGGAGACATTTGAATTCTTCGGTGTCGAAAACAGCTTTCGCCTGATGACCGACCCGTATTTCCGATATCTGACGGCCGACAAGCCGTTCTGGCATGACTACATCGCCTCGGCAAGACAGTGGAACATGGGCCGCTGGAGCGACGGCGACGACTTCCTGGTCGCCTACATCGGGCACCCGATGCAGGGCGCCGTCACATCCTACATCGAGATCCAGAACGACCCTCACGACCGCTATCTGCGACTCAGCGCAAATCCGGCTTACTGGAAGAGCCGCTTCAAGGGGTTTCTGTGGAACACGGTCTACAGCACCGACGAAAAGATCGGCTTTCTGGGCGAGACCGGGCTGGGCAGCGAAGGCGGTTACACCTACGTCGCCGGTTGTCACGTTCCATGCCCGAGCTACAAACCGGGCGGCAAATACACCAACAATACCGGGTGGGTGAAGTTCATCACCACGCCGGTCGTCGGCACGCTATGGCTGCTGGGCGAGGACTTCCTGGATCGTTACGTCGGCGGCCCCGTGCGGGAATGGCGTCCATACTCGCTATGGCCCAAGATCCTGCGCGGCGGCCTGAACCCCTGCCG
Organism: Acidobacteriaceae bacterium; assembly: GCA_030039675.1. Lineage (GTDB taxonomy): Bacteria > Acidobacteriota > Terriglobia > Terriglobales > Acidobacteriaceae > Telmatobacter. Next base: position 1,424 of record JASHVE010000577.1, read on the forward strand.
CACCATGGCGAATGGTATGCGCTTCAAGGATCCCTGGTATCGCGACTTTCAGCATGAGCAAGAGGATGATCTGCACGGAATTCACTTCCTGAACGAAAACCGCGAAGCCGTTCAGGCCCTGCCGCGCTTCGAACTCGCTCCTCATCTCAACCTTTTGTCTCTGCCCGTCAACAACGCCCAGTGCACAGCGTGCCGCCAAGAGACGATCGGCGCCGGATTCGGTTTGGCCTACCGCGCTTCGCGCTGGGTCGATTTCGATGCCGATGTGGATCATCAGCAGAACGCCAGTCCATTGCCTTCCTATCGCGCCGGAGGCGATGTGGCCATGGGCACATTCGGTCTGCGCACAGGCCTCGAAACACCCAACTATGCAGTGAAGGTATCCCTCCGCCCCGGCTTCGTGAGCTACGACCGCGCCTGGTTTATCCCGCAGTATGCCTACACAATCGGGGTCAAGGGTCCGCCGGCCTATCCCACTGCGCCCATGACTCCATTACGCGAGGGACGTATCACCCACTTCGCCACGGTGCTTGCCGTCAACGCAGACTACGGCCTGAGCCGCCATCTGGCTCTGCGGACGGCGCTGAACAACACCGCCATCCGCTACAAAGAAACCTATCTCGACCGCACTCCCGGCCGAGGGGCGCCGCCCTTTCTCTTCTTCATCTCTCCCAATGTCTTTGCAACCAACGAGAACTGGGGCTGGCAGACCGGACCCGTGCTGCGCTTTTGAACCGCAAGCGCGCCCCACAATGGATTGCAGAAGACTGAAGGATTGAACGGTCGGGACGGGCAGATTTGAACTGCGGACTCCTCGCACCCCAAGCGACCGCCTCCTGCGGTCAGTTGTTATCGAGGTGCCCTACAATTTCCTCTAAAGTTTTTCAGCTCCAGTGCACGGTTCAAAGATCCTGCCGGATCGCATACCAGGGCATCGGTGCGCCAGAGGATGGATCGCTCCGCCGCTCCCAGATCGGGCACAGTATTTCTCCTCCCGCTCGGGAAGGAGCTGAGAGTGAGCCTCTGCGGCCCGGCAGCGGTGGTCTCATCGACTTGATGTCCCTCAAAAAGGAGTTGCGGTCGCAGCTGTCAGCTGTCTATTGCTCCGAGCAGTACATTCCGTGCAATTGACCGCAGGATCGTGCCCTTTGTACATCAACATACGGCCGGTTTGGAACATGGTGGCGACATGATGGGCAATTTGAAAGCGAATGTACGGTTCGGCCCCGCCCAAATCCCCCGGCCTGTATTGCCAGTAAATGGGCCAGACATACGTCCCCACCACCGTGTTGTCATTTGCCGAAGCGGGCGCTGTGTAGGCAATGGCGCCGCTGAAAACACTATCGACTTGCAGAATCTTGCATCCGGTAGCAGAGTTACCTGCGTCTACCGGCATGTCTGTTGCCGCCTGTCCTTCGAATGTCGTCGGCTTGTGCGTTGCGTTCGCCCAAGACTGCGCGCTGAATGTCCCGGTGTGAACAGGTCTGCCGCCCGCTTCGCGCCAGCGCAGCGTTCGAAAGGAGACGGTCCTTGGAAAGAGAAATATCTCGCCTTGAAAACCCGCGGACGCGTAATTCTGGAGGTGTTTTTCGGTGTTCGCCATCATTTTCATGTGTGCGATGGGCAGGTACACTCTGAAGGTCTTGTCGATCCCGCAGCCTTTGATGGGGCCATTGCACACAGAAAGCCGAATCTGCACGTTTTTGCTCGCTGGCAGCGGCTTGGCCGGATCGCCGGTCACGTACGGCGCAATGTAATGGCCCGTGCCATTCTCCAGCGGGGCGCTGGTTTTATCGGCCGCCTCTTGAATGATTCCGTCGTTTTTGCGCCCCGTGAGCCCCGCGACGCTCCACTTCAGTCCGCCCGCCTCTGCCGCGGTAACGCCCACTGGGGTGGTCTGGAACCCGAGCGTGATCCGCTCGTCTACACCCAACTCGTTTGCGCTGTGCGCTCCTCCGATATTGTCTACGAACGTCACGGCTGGGGTGAGCGTATAGACAACGCATTGGACGGTAGCGGTTTGGCCGGAGAAGCTGACGGTCACCGCCTTCCTCGAGTTTTTGGCTGCCGAAGCCGCGTTGAAGAGGACTGTCTTGGTTGCGCCCGTCCCACTTGCCCCCGAGCTGCCGGACCAGGCCGCTGAGGCGAAATCGACGGGCACGGCTGCGCCTGTCGCCGCCGCTTTGAATTCAACCGATGTTCCCAGCGGAATGAACAGGTCCGCGCCAGTGTTCACCGCCGCAAAAGTCCCCATCCCGACCCGCGCTTGCAGCGCCAGCGTTGCGCCCCCCGGCAGATTGGTCACAGTCTGTTGCAGGACTTGAGCGGCCGCCTGCTGCTGTCGGCCGATCATCTGCTGGCGCTGGGCCATAGCGCACTGGGCGCAAACCATTCCGCTGAATTTTCCGTGCGTTTTGCAGACTCCCATACACACCTCTCGTTGTGGCGATGTTAGGCGACGTCTTATTGGGCCGAGTCGCTACAGCGGTTTCACAGTTGCTATATCCCGAAGCCGCTGCTGCAAAGTGGCACTTTCCTCAAGAAAATGCCACCTTCCGCGGCTTCGGCAAGGGCACATCAACTGTGGAGCCGCTCTGAATCCAGGCAGGCGATCTGGAGAGATGGAGGAATTTCAACCTGTCCGCGGTCAGACGTCTTTGTCGAACTCCAACACCGTTCGTGAGCTCGGTGGCATCACAATGGGGGCTACGCGGTTACCCACAGCGAATTGTACAAGAGCGCCGCGCCGCAGTCATCGCAGCTCTTCGGGGAGAAGGCTGTTGCCGGTGGGCACTCAAAGGAAGCTGGAATCTTGAATGGTCGGGACGGGCAGATTTGAACTGCCGACCCCTCGCACCCCAAGCGAGTGCTCTACCAGGCTGAGCCACGTCCCGACACAAGAGGAGCCGGCCCTGGGTGAGCCGGCTTATGGGGTCTTCGATTAGTTTACACCGGCCGCTGCTGCCGCAACCGCGAAGCGGCCGGGTTTTGCACGGCAAACTCAGTGCGTGGGCGGAACATACTCCGACGGCAGGGCAGAGCCTGAGCCGAAGAAGAACTCCTCCATCTGCTCCACCAGGAACTGCTGCGCCTGCGGTGTCCAGGGCTGCAGACGGTACTCGTTCAGCAGCATCTTCTGGCGGTCGACCCACTCGTTCCACGCCGCCTTCGAGACGTTCTTGTAGATCTTCTGGCCAAACTCGGAGTCGAAGGGTGGCTCATCCAGCCCCTCCATCTCTTTCTTGAAGCGTACGCAAAACACAGTATGCGCCATCCGTTTTACTCCTGACCCCATTGTAGGGGATCAGGCGCAGACGTTCCGCGCCTCGGTTACGATCGTCAGGAATTCACATTCGATTCCTAAAAAACCCGCTTGACAACTCGCCCATCCCGGGGTTCTCTTTATCTAACTCACTTCCACGCCCACGTTGACAGGGCTCCCATATCCCTCCCCTTTTGATCGACACCTGAGCGTGGAGTTCTCCGAGCTGTACTGCGCTAAAGGAGCCGTTATGACTGTAGAAGCCTCCCAATCCGGCCTCAGCGAGAACGCTGCTTCCGGCCTTGCCTACATCACCATCATCCCGGCGATTATCTTCCTCATCGTCGATCCATACAATCGCAACCCGGTTGTGCGCTTCCACTCCTGGCAATCAATCTTCCTGGCCATTGCATGGGTAGTGGTGGACGTCGCGCTGATCGTTCTGGGCAGAATGCCCGGCCTAGGCTTGGCCACACTGTTTCTCAGCCCACTCGTCAGTCTGCTCTTTTTCATCGTCTGGCTGATCGTGCTCATCAACGCATTCAACGGCAAGCGTTTCAAGCTGCCCATCGTAGGCGACCTGGCCGAAAAGCAGGCCAACGGCTGAGCCCCGCAGAGGGCTGCTCCCCGCGGGAAGACTCGCTGCCTGCCGCAACCGAATGCGGCTGCGCGATGCATATCTTTTATCTTTCAGTTTTTTCCCTCTGTAACGGGACCGGGACAATCGCCACTATGGTGTGACCTCAATTGCAAGGAGTTATCGTGTCCGACTATCCGCAGCTTCAGCCCACGCAATCCCAGCCCGCACAATCAGGACTTTCTGAAAACACGGCCGGTGCGCTGGCCTACGTGACTATCATTCCAGCCATCGTCTTCCTTATCGTCGAGCCCTATAACAAGAACCCTTACGTCCGCTTCCACGCATGGCAGTCGATCTTTCTGGGTATCGCCGCGTGCGCGGTCGATATCGTGCTTTCGGTGATTCCGATCGTTGGATGGATCATCATCCCGTTTTTCATGCTCGGGTTTTTCGTACTCTGGCTCATCACGTTGCTCAAGGCCTCGCGCGGTCAGCGCTTCAGGCTGCCGTTCATCGGTAAGTTCGCTGCGCAGCAGGCCGGCATCTAATTGAACTCTTCGGGTAAGACCGGCGCAGTCTTATAGCATTTTCGGAATTGCTGTGGACCGAAAGCATGAACTCAAGTGGCTTTTTCATCAAGAAAAAGCCACCCTTTACCGCTCTCAAAAAGTCTACGTGTATTCCGAAAATGCCTCTAGCGCCGCCGGCCTCTTCTGCCCAATCGCGTCTTCTTTTTTGTCCGCTGTAATCCTCGCGCCGCTGCGTCGCGTTTCTTCGTCTTCGCCGGTTTCGGCGGGGCCTTCGCACTCTTGCCGGTCAGCGGAATCCCTTCCTCCACCAGCGAGAACTGCAGCTTGCGCTCCTGTGCGAGAATGCGGTCGAGAATCACCTGCACGCGGTCGCCGGCGCGGAACCTGCGCCCCCAGCGCTCGCCGGCAATCTCGTGCGTATTTTCGCGCCAGGTATAGCGGTCGTCGCGTAACGTGTCGATCGGCACCAGCCCTTCGACGAAGAGATCCGTCAACTCGACAAACAGCCCGAACTTCGATGGGTTGAGAACCAGCGCGGCAAACTCCTCGCCCACTTTGTCCTGCATAAAGCGGACTTTCTTCCACTCCACCAGCTCGCGCTCCGCTTCAGCCGCACGCCGCTCGGTCTGGCTGCACTCGTCGGCAATCTGGGCAAGCTCAGGCTCGGCAATCGGTGGCTCACTCTCAAACATCACTTGCGCACGCCGATGCCGCGCGGCCGACAAATGCGGCGCCGGCGAAACATGCGGAATCCCCTCGTGCGGATGGGTCCACGGCGAGCTGTGGCGTCCCTCCGGTACTTCGCCGATGCCTTGCACGCCCGCACGCAGCAGCGTCTTCGTGATGCGATGCACAATCAGGTCCGGATAGCGCCGGATCGGCGACGTGAAATGCGTATATGTAGGCGCAGCCAGCGCAAAGTGGCCCTCGTTAGATTCGGAATAGCGCGCCTGTTTGAGCGAGCGCAGCATCAGGTAGCTCAGGATGCGTTCTTCCGGCTTGCCCTCGATCCGCGCCGCCAGCTTCTGGTACATCTTCGGCGTCACGGCGATATCCTCGGCCACTTCATGCTGCCGCGGATTGCCGCCGCGTCCGCGCGCTTCGCGCCGTTCGCCGCGTGTCTGCACACGTTTCACCGGCAGCACGCCAAGACCAAGAGAAAACCCAAAGCTCGCGGCCAGTTCCTCGAACTGAATCACGCGCCGCGGCTCCGGCTTCTCGTGAATGCGGTAGATCGACGGCACGCCCAGATCTTCGAGCCACGTCGCCACGCACTCATTCGCCGCCAGCATGAACTCCTCGATCAACCGGTTCGCCCAGGTGCGCTCGGCGCGCGTAATGCCGCGCATCTGCCCCTGCTCGTCGAACTCGATTACCGGCTCCGGCAAATCGAAATCGATCGAGCCCCGTTGCTCGCGGCGCTTGTTCATCAGCACGGCGAGCCTCTTCATGCGTTCGAAGCGCTCGCGCGCCTCTACGCTTTGGTCGAGAGCTTCGGCCTGGGTGAGGATCGCGTGCACCGCTGTGTACGTCATCCGCGCAGCCGAGCGAATCACACCCTCCACGATCTCGTAGCTCTCAATGCGCCCCGCCGCATCGAGCTGCATCACGCAGCTCAGCACCAGCCTGTCTTCATTCGGTCGCAGGCTGCAGATATCGGTCGAGAGCTCCTGCGGCAGCATCGGAATCGCGCGGTCGGGAAAATACACGCTCGTGCCGCGCAGCCGCGCCTCGAGGTCCAAGTCCGAACCGGCACGCACATACTCCGCCACGTCCGCAATGTGCACCTGCAACTCGTAGCCGGCGCCGTGGGCGCGTTCACTTACCAGAACAGCGTCGTCGAAATCTTTAGCCGTCTCGCCGTCAATCGTGACGATCGGCAATCCGCGAAAGTCCCGCCGCCGCGCAACCTCATCTGCATCGAGATGCGCTACCGCCCGCGCCTCGGCCAGCACGTTCTCGGGAAAGATCCGCGGCAGCTGGTGCTTGCGGATCATCATCTCCACATCAACGCCAAACTCCTCGGGATCGCCGAGCACCTCAATTACGCGGCCGATTGCAGGACGCGTCGGTGAAGGCCACCGAGTGATCTCCACATCGACCACCAGCCCCTCCAGATCGCGTTCCTCTGAAAAACCGCGCTGCGAGGCAAGCGCTTCGCTGCCCAGCACCCGATGCGGCGTCGGCGCGCCGCCCCCCGCAGGGGTCTCTTCACCCGGCGGAATCACGATCGTCTGGCTCATCCGCTCGTCGAAGGGAACCACGGAATGGCCCTGCGCGCGATCCGAGCGCGCGTAATGAAACACGCCCACAACCGTCGGATTCCGCCGCTCGAGAACGCGCGTTAC
>JASHVE010000578.1 GCA_030039675.1 Acidobacteriaceae bacterium
CAACCTGAAGAACTTCGAGCTCGGCATCGTCTCCACCATCCGCTTCTTCGAAGAAGCCGGACATTGAAAAGAATCGAAAGCTGGGTCCAAGCGCGACCTTCCGTGCCCCGTCCTCTCGCCGCCGGGGCCCCCACGGACAGGTCTTCGTCCGTGGGGTGGTATCTGGCGAGAGGGCGGGGAAGCACCGAACCCCGGCCACATTGCCTTTTGTTCCGACGCAAGCGCGGAAAGCATAATCAAGAGAGCAATGGATGAAGGCCAGCATCCCGACGCCGCCGGTTTCGTCCTCGCCGGCGGCCAATCCACCCGCATGGGCCGCGACAAAGCGCTGCTCTTATTCGATGGCCAGCCGCTGATCGCGCGTGCGCTGGCGACGCTCCGCGAAGCCGGCCTTCCCGCCGCCATCGCCGGGGCCCGCTCCAACCTCGCAGAGTTTGCTCCACTCATCGAAGACGCCCACCCCGGTCTCGGCCCGCTCTCAGGCATCTGCGCCGCACTGGCTGCAACGCCCGCTCGCCGCGCGGTCTTTGTGCCCGTCGATCTCCCCCTGCTGCCTGCGTCTCTGCTCTGCTTTCTCCTGCATCACGCTCAGATTACCGGCCACGCCCTCACTGTTCCCAGCATCAACGGCTTCGCCCAGACCTTCCCCGCCGTTCTGGACCGGGCCGTGTTACCAGCCCTCCAGGCCGAACTGGCCGCCGGCCATCTCGGCTGTTTCGCCGCATTCCGCACCGCATCCGCCGCTCTCGACCAGCCAGTCTCCGAGGTGGCCGTCGAACTCCTCGTCCAGGCCGGCCACGTCGGGCATCCCGCAGGTTTGCCCGCAGCGCACTGGTTTCTCAACGTCAACACACCCAAAGACCTCGAACGCGCCGCGCGCATCGCGTAAGCTGAAGACAGCCCATGGACGACCCCAAGCTCAATTCCGCAGCGAAACCAGATCCCGGCCACGTCGGCGCGGATTCCCCCGACGCCAATCTCACCGGGCTCAGCGAAACTATGGCCGAAATCGCTGCCGCCGAACCCGCCGAACCGCTGCCGGAATCGCCGCCAGACGCCGCTTCCCCCGGCTGTCCGTCCGAGCCCATCATCTGCTTCAACCACGTATCGATCTCCTTCGGTGGCCGGGCCGTCCTCGAAAACATCAGCTTCCATGTCGAGCGCGGCCAGACCCTCTGCATCCTGGGCCGCAGCGGCGTGGGCAAGTCCGTCTCCTTGCGGCTGCTCATGGGCTTCCTGCAGCCCGACGCAGGCTCCATCTGCGTCGAAGGCCGCGAGATTGTCGGCATGAGCGAGGCCGACATGATGACCATCCGCAAGCGCGTCACCATGGTCTTTCAGAACGGCGCACTCTTCGACTCGCTCAATGTCCGCGAGAATGTCTCCTTTCCTCTGCGCGAGCGCGGCGGTCTCGACGACGATCAGATCCAGCAGATCGTCGATCGCCTCATCGGCCTGGTCGGCGCCGACGACGTGGTCAGCGCCCTGCCCGCCAGCCTCTCCACCGGCCGCAAGCGCGCCGTCGCCATGGCCCGCGCCCTCGCCGCGCAGCCTGAGGTGGTGCTCTACGACGAGCCCACTACCATGGTCGATCCCATCATCGCCCGCCGCCTCGGAAACCTCATCCAGCGCCTCAAGCACCAGCTCGGGTTCACCAGCATCGTGGTTACGCACGACATGCGCTTCGCCGAGCGCCTCGCCGACACTGTCCTCTTTCTCGACGAAGGCAAGGCGCGCTACTTCGGCCCCCTCGAGGGATTTATCGCCTCCAAAGACCCCCACGTGCAGCAGTTCCTCACCCTCGACGCCTATATCCTGCCGCCCGTCTAACCAGCGCACGCACGGATCGACTGGATCATCACGCAAAAGCTCTGCTGCTGTCTTCCTGAGCAAGGCCGCGAAGCGGCCGCAGTCGAAGGATCTGCGGTTTGCCTCGTGCAGCACAAATCATCGAGAAGTCCCAGCAGCTTTGTCTCACCGGACGATCGGCTATGGCTATAGCATTTTCGGAATTACTGCAGACCGAAAGCATGAACTCAAGTGGCTTTTTCATCAAGAAAAAGCCACCTTTCACCGCTCTCAAAAAGTCTATATGTATTCCGAAAATGCTCCAGCCCACAAATCGACTGGATGGTTTCGTGAAAGGGCTGGCCTTTCACCGCCGCGATAAACTAAAACTGTGAAGATCGCGCTCGCCCAGATTGACCCCACCGTAGGGGATTTCACAGGGAATCTTGAGAAAATCGTAGCCGCCTGCCGCCGCGCCGCCGATCTCGGCGCGCGCCTCACTGTCTTTTCGGAGCTGGTCATCTGCGGCTACCCGCCTGCGGACTTCCTCGAAAAACCCAGCTTTCTCACCCGCTGCCGCTCCGCCGTCGATGAACTTGCCGAAGCCACGCGCGAGCTGCCCACGGCCGTCCTCGCTGGCGTTGCGTTGCCTTCCGCTGCCGCGGGTGGAAAGTCCGGGGTCCCCACCGACAGGTCTTCGTCGGTGGGGTTGAAGTCCGGGGTCCCCACCGGCAGGTCTTTGTCGGTGGGGTTGAAGTCCGCCGTCAATGCAGCCGTCCTGCTCGACAAGGGCCGCCTGCTTCTCGAGCAGCACAAGCGGCTGCTGCCGTTTTACGACGTCTTCGACGAACAGCGCTACTTCGCTCCCGCGAAAGAGCAGCACGTCGTAGAGCTCGACGGCCTCCGCCTGGGAATCAGCATCTGCGAAGACGCGTGGAATGACAAAAATTTCTGGCCAAACCGTCTCTACACCATCGATCCCATGGAAGAGCTGATGCGCCAGCATCCCGCTCTGCACGTCAACCTCTCTTCTTCGCCCTTCTGGCACTCCAAGCGCGCGCTCCGCCGCGAGATGCTTGCCGCCATCGCCCGGCGCGACGGCATTCCCGTGCTCATGTGCAATCAGGTCGGCGGCAACGACAGCCTCATCTTCGACGGCTCCTCGTTCGCCCTCAACGGCCGCGGCGAACTCGTCGCGCAGGCCGCATCATTTCAGGAGGACCTCATCGTCGTCGATCCCTTCTCCGCGCCCGCCATCCCCGCGCTCGAAGACGACGACACTGAGGCTGCGTATCGCGCTCTCGTTCTCGGCACGCGCGACTACGTGCGCAAATGCGGCTTCCGCAAAGTGCTCGTCGGACTGAGCGGCGGCATTGACTCCGCGCTCGTCGCCGCCATCGCCGCCGAAGCGCTCGGCGCAGAGAACGTCATCGGCGTCGGCATGCCCAGCCCGTATTCGTCGGCCGGCTCAGTAGACGATAGCCGGCAGCTCGCCGCCAACCTCGGCATCCGCTTCGAAACGATTCCCATCAGCGGCCTCTTTGCCGAATACACGCAGGCGCTCAGTCCGCTCTTTACCGGTCTTGCGCCCGACCTCACCGAAGAAAACATCCAGTCGCGCACCCGCGGCACGCTGCTCATGGCTCTGTCGAATAAGTTCAACGCCCTGGTGCTCACCACTGGCAACAAGTCCGAAATGGCCGTGGGCTATTGCACGCTTTACGGCGACATGGTGGGCGCGCTGGCCGTCATCGGCGACCTGGTCAAGACCCGCGTCTACGCCGTCTGCTACTGGCTCAACCGTGAACGCGAGATCATCCCCGCCGCGATTCTCGAAAAGCCGCCCTCCGCCGAGCTGCGTCCTGACCAGCGCGACACGGACTCGCTGCCGCCCTACGAAATCCTCGACCCCATTGTCGAGGCCTACGTCGAGCGGTATGAAACGCCGGAGTGCATAGCCGCCGCAAATGGATTTGAGATCGAGCTCGTCCAACAAGTCGTCCGGCTTATCGAGCGCTCCGAGTACAAGCGCCAGCAAGCTGCTCCGGTCCTGAAGGTTACCTCCAAGTCCTTCGGCATGGGCCGCAGATTTCCCATTGCCGTCAAGGTGAAGGTATAAGCTAGAGTCTGGGAAATCGGGCGGCTCCGCGCGGCTCGATTCCGGAGAATCGCAGCGTTTCCGCCGGTGAACCCGGCAAACGCATGAAGGAGAACCGCTTGATCCGTCTGTCCGCCCGCCTGTTCAGCGCTGCATTGCTGATGGCCCTGTCTCTGCCCGCGCTGGAGGCTTCCGCACAAACCCAGGTCCCGCCAGCGCCCGCTCAAACGCCTTCCACGCCCGCTGCAGAACCTTCCGCTCCGGCTCCCGCCGGCCCACCCACGTTTCCCAAGCCGGATCCAGCCAACTTCACTGCCACCACGCCGACGAAAGAGGAGGTCAACGCCTTCCTCCAGGCCAACTGGGGTTACGACGACAACCGCATGTGGCAGGTTCAGGCCGTCCTCAGCACACCGGTGGAGGGGCTCAGCAAGGTTGTCGTCTTTGTCGGCGACAAAACCGGCAAGGAAAAACCCCAGGCCCTTGAGTTCTTCGCCCTGCCCGACGGCAAGCACATCATCTCGGGCGGGGATGTGATTCCCTTCGGCGAGCATCCCTTCGCGGAATATCGCGCGGAGCTGCAGCAGCGCGCTGACGGTCCCTATCGCGGACCCGCCTCAAAGAACTTCGAGATGGTCGAGTTCGCCGACTTCCAGTGCCCGCACTGCAAGGAAGCGCAGGCGAATATGGAAAAGCTGGCCGCCGATTTTCCCACCGCCCGCATCGTCTTCCAGAACAATCCAATCGCCTCCATCCACCCGCAGGCAGAGACGGCCGCCGACTACGGCGTGTGCGTGGCCAAGCTGGGAGGAACCAACGCGTTCTTCCAGTTTGCCTCTGCAGTCTTTGATGGCCAGGACGGCCTGGCGACTGCGGACGGAGCGACTCTGACTCTCAACAGCGCCACCACCAAGGCTGGTCTCGATCCGACCAAGGTTTCTACTTGTGCCGCAACTTCGGAGGTGAAGGCCCAGGTCGAAGCGTCGGTCAAGCTGGCGAAAGATGTCGACGTCAACCAGGTCCCCATGTTGGTCGTCGATGGCCGCGAGGTCCCGGCGAATATTCCCTACGACACACTGAAGAAGAT
>JASHVE010000579.1 GCA_030039675.1 Acidobacteriaceae bacterium
ATGAGTTTGTGCGCGCCCCTGGGGTCTTCCACCAGATCGATCATGAAATGCGTGGTACCGCGCACAAACCCGGCGGTGCAGAGCGGGCCGCGCGAAGTGACCATGGGCAGAATGTAGCCCGCGTCGAGAATCCGCTGCCGTGCCATCTTGATGCGATGCAGCGTGAGACCGGCGAAGGCGTCGGCCTCCACTTCGTACTCCGGGAAGTTGTCGATATCTTCGAGGCGATAGAGGGTGTGGTACTCGCTCGGTGTATTGTCCTGCCAGAACTTGATCTTCGCACCCAGCACCGAAGGCTCGGCGGCCATCCCGTACTCCATCCACCAGGAGGGGATCATGATGATGTCCGGGAACTCGCGCATGATCTTCAGGTTGGACTGGAACCACAGCTCGGGATCGAGGAAATAATCCATGTGGCTGATGCCGAGATATCCGGGTATCCATGGGCTATCGACGATCAGCGCCATCGGGATCTTGTCCATTTTTTCGCGGCGCGCCGCGCGCTTGAACGTCTCCCATTGCTCGGGCAACATATTTTTCCTTCCCGGCTACGAACAAGGGACGCGCAACCCTGCGCAGATCAAGGTCCGGATCAGCAACTTACCGGGCCCAAGTTCTTCATTCAGAGATCGCGGATTTTGTTCTCACCTAAAACAAAAATAACTAGCCGAACAGCTATTTTCTTCGACCCCGCAATAATAGTGGAAGGCAGCAGGATGCACAACTGAATTTGAGGCCCGGAACCGCTAATCACCGCTAATAAAGGGTTTTTGCGTGCGTGGCGGCCTATCGGCACTTTTCCTGCGCCAGAGTGCGAAACGCCTGCGCGAGACTATCGCCCGAGGCTACGGAACTGAGCGGGACCAGGAAGTGTTGCGCCGATCCTTTGAAATCCAGAGCTCCGTTGACGATTTGCGTCTCTTTGATCTCACCGCGTGATCCACGAATCTCCAACCAGGTGAATGTGCACGACGGCCGTTCGGTGCACGTCGCGTGAGTGGGGACAGATAGCTCTGCGGGGCGCGCATCGCGCAGGGTCAGATTCTCCGCAATCTCCCGATTCACGGGAAAGGTGACGGAATAGGTAGTTGAATCCTGTTGCTCGCCGGTTGGCCGATTGTTAATGGTGCCGGAAAAATGATCGATGATGGCGACTTCAAGATTCACGACGCAGTCAAGAACCCGGAAGGCCGTGATCGATCCGTAGATGGACCCGGTGTAGACGGCTTTTCGGTTGTCCGCATCGATATAAGCCTGCCGATAAAACGTATAGGTGCCGAGATCTTTCTCTGAATTCAGAGACGCTATGAGGGCGTCCTCGGCAGTTTTCCTATTCTCTTGGCTTTGCGCTATCGAGCCTTGCAAACTTAGCCAGAGAAGAGTAACGAAAGCGATCCATATCGAGCCCACCACGACAGGTTGCGCGTTCTCCAACTTACGAGGTGGACAAGCGAGAGCTGCCAGATTGAATCGCTTGCCGTGCCGCATTTGCTTATCGCTCGATCTTAGAGCAATTCCAGAGTTTCTATACCCTTTTCGGTGTCCCGGGGGGTGGCTTTTTCTTAAGGAAAAAGCCACTTTACCTTGGTGGCTCCGGGATACAGCTACTCTGGAATCGCTGTAATTCCGCAATGGCTACTGCTTCTGGTCCGGGCGTTCGGGCGAGGTGGTCTTCAGGCGGTCGAAGTCGACAGTGAAGTGCGGGTCCTGGCGCGTACCATCGATGCGGATCGGAACCTTCGTCCCCGCGCCGTCTTTTTTGAAAAGGCGATCGGCGGGCTTCAACAGGAGCCCCTTCCATCCGCCCACCATCTGCGAAACTGTGGCCTGCAACTTCGCCCATCCTGTGAAGTCGAGCCCGCCGTTTTCAACGCGATAGCTGCCGTTCATTTCAATGTCCGCTCCGGGGACGGTGTACTTCAGATCGGGTAGCGTGACGATTCCGTGCACCATCGTAAAGTCGCTTTGCATCGTGGAGAGCACCTGCGTGTCATCGCTCTTGTTCTTCGCATCCTTCGGTCTTCCCTGGCCGCGCAGGCTCAACTCCGCGATCCGGTCCTGAATCTTGGGATTGGTGAACTGTGCGTCGTCGAGCGAAAAACTGCCCTTGAGCTTGATGCGCTCGTGGACCGGCTCTTTGCCCGGAGGAATGTCGAGGGAGGTCTTCAGGGTGAGCGAGCCGGTGAGGAGCGGTGTGCCGCTCTTGCTGGTGAGCCGCAGAAAATCCTCCATCCGCGCGCCCGGCACATCGACCATCAGCGAAATGTCGTGGCCTTTATGGGGCGGCGCGGTTCCGGACGGATCGGTCTCGCGCACGCCGACGATTTTGCCCTGCGCTGTGAAGTGCGACTGTCCGAGGGTCGCCTCCACCGGCTGCAGCCACGTGTCGCCGTTGGTTGCGTCCACAATGGCGTGAAACCGGGTGTGCAGCGGCATGGGTGTGCCAAAGTGCGTAAGGGCGAAGTCCGGCGTATCGGTCACGCCGTCGACCACCAGGTTGCGCAGCGGGCCCTCGTACTTTCCTGTCGAACTGAGAATCCCAACAATCCCCTGAAAATCGCCGAGGTTTGCGTGCTCAAAGTCGTATGTGCCCGATATGGGGCTCTCGCCGGGATCCTCGACCGTCCAAGGCCCGAACATGCCCTTGGTCAGAACGGTTCCTATGGGCCGCGCGTTCGTCAAATCCGCCTGGAACTTCATGATCCCACCGGCTTGAATGTCGGTAAGTTTGAGACTCGCAATCGCGAACTCCAATGGCGGCTTTTCCGGATGACTCGACTCCAGGAGCAGGTGAACGTCTGTACACACGATGCTTTCCACGGCGAGGTGAATCAGGGCCTGCTGCATTTTGGAGGGGCCTGCGCCAGCTTTTAGTTCTTCTTTGGCGTGCAGAAACTTCGGCTTCGGCGGAATGTCGACCGTGAGCCCCTTTAGCTGTAGCACAGAGACGTGAATCGGCTTGCCGGGCGCGTAGTGAAGGGGCGCACGGAAGCGGAATTCATCCAGGCTCAACAGCGGTTTTCCCGGCTCGGCGGGCGGCACTGTCACACCGTCGACCTCAGCGGGCGGCCAAATGCGCAATCCCCTGCCTTCCGCGCGCAATCCGCTGGCCAGCGAGATGTGAAAGCTGTCCAGCTCAACCCGCGCATGAAAGTGCTGCTCAAGTTCGGAGACGATGTAGGCGCGCAACATGGGCTCGGCGCGGTGCAGCACCACAGAAACCGCGACCGCGACCGTGATGAGCACCACGAGCAGGGCGACCATCATCCACTTGAGCCCGCGGTGCCTGCGCCAGAACGATCTGTGCTCTTTACTCATTTCTCGAATTTGCCCGCTCACGTCGTCCACTTCTATTTAGATGCCAAATGCCGTAGACTTCTTACCATTGATGCATGCTCTGGTTGAAAACCTCGCAAAGCTGCAAGCCATCGAACTCGACCGCGCGCGGCTCAGTCAGGAGACGCGCTCTCTGCCCGCGGAAGTGGCGCAAGCCCAGGCTGCGCTGGCTGCGGCCGAACGCCAGTCCGCTGATGCTTCAGACGCGCTGAACCGCGAAGAGACACTGCGCAACCGGCTTGAGCGCGAAATCGAGGCACATCGCCAGAAGGCGGCGCGATTTCGCGGCCAGCTTGATTCCGTGAAGACAGCGACCCAGGCTGAGGCCGTTGAGCACGAGATTCAGTTTGCCACTACGGAGATTCAGCGTCTTGAGGATGAAGAGTTCGCCAGCCTGGAGCGCACGGAGAACCAGGAGGCGGCGCTGGCGAAGTCCCGGGCCCAGGTTGAATTTCTCGCCGCAGCACTTGACAAGACGCGCGAGCGCATCGCGGCGCGGCAGCAGGAGCTCGGCGGGCGGCTCGCCGCTCTCGACGCCGACCGTGCATCGGTCAGATCACTGATCGAACCCGATTGGCTGACCCGTTTTGACCGCATTGCCGCCGCGCGGGGCATGGGAATTGTCCGCGGAGAGGACCAGCAGTGCACCGGCTGCCGCATGGGCCTGCGGCCGCAGACCTGGAACCAGCTCCGCGAGGGCGAACTGCTTACGTGCGACAGCTGCGGCAGGCTGCTCTACTGGGACCCTGCGATGACGCCCGCGCCGAAAGCTCCGCAGCCTGAACCGATTCCCGGCCTCGGCCGGGCCGTTCGCAAGCCCGGCCAAGCGGGAGCCTGAACGCCGCGCCGGCCACGCGCTGCTAACATTTTCTTGAGGACATCGGCGAAGGCCGCCATCCCTTCGCTCATCCCTTCGATCATGGAGAGAAAACGCGTGCGGCGCATCTGTGTGGATATGGATGAGGTGATGGCAGACACGCTTGCCGAGCACCTTCGCCGCTACAACCAGGCATTCGATGAGGACGTGACGGTGGAGGACCTGACCGGCAAAGGCCTGTGGGAGGTTGCACCGCTCGACCGCCAGCAACAGCTCCGGGCCTTTCTGGATGCTGAGGACTTTTTTGAAGATCTTCCGCTCATGCCCCATGCACAGCAGGTGCTTAAAGAGCTCTCGGCGCGCTTTGAGATCTTCATCGCCACGCAGGCCATGGTCGTGCCCAACTCGCTTGGCCCGAAGTACCGGTGGCTTCAGCGCCACTTTCCGTTTGTGCCGCCCACGCATTACGTCTTCTGCGGCGACAAGTCAATTCTGCGCGCCGACTTTCTCATTGACGATCAACCCCGCAACCTGCTGCGCTTCACGGGTCAGGGATTGCTCTACACGGCGCCACACAATCTCCCGGTCTCGGGATTTGTCCGCGTCAACAACTGGCTTGAAGTGGCGGAGTATTTTAGGAGCCTGCCCGACTCTGCAGGCGGCGCATGAGCGTATACGGCTTGCGGTGAACGCATTACTGCATCCAACAGGGAAGTACCGGCCCGTTCTGTCCGCGTGTGCATGAAGCCCGCTCGATTTCACTGGTTATTAATGCCAGCGACAGGGGCGCGTTGAAAGCATGGAAACAGGTCCAGAATGCGTTTTTCCACGGAGCGGTGTGCGCGCGGGTTTTTCAGAACATTCAAGCGCTGCCTGCTTGTCATCGGGCTGCTTACTGTTGGGCTTCGGGTAGGTTCTTTAACTGCCCGGGCGCAGACGGCCGATGTTTGCCCGCGCCCTCAGGTGGGCAGCGTTGTCAGCGAGCCGGTGGATCTGCGCAGCAGAGACGGTGTTCTTGAGGTTACGCTAATCGCGCGCAACGTGAAGCAGAGCGACGGCCGTGTCCGGTACTGCTTCACCGATACGGGCGGGCACGAATCGCCCAATTTGCGCGTTCGCCCCGGCGATCTGGTGGTGATCCATCTCAAGAATGAGATGACGGATCTCGACGGCACGCAGGCGATGGCGGAGCACATGCACAGTTCCGGTTCAGTCCAGCACACCTGCACTGCCACGGTAGCGATGAGCCTGATCTCAACCAATCTGCACTTTCACGGGCTGACAATTCCACCTGCCTGTCATCAGGACGATGTGCTCAAAACATCCATCGAACCTGGGGATCCGCCGTTTACCTATCGCTTTCGTGTTCCGGAGGATGAGCCGCCCGGCCTTTACTGGTATCACCCGCACATCCACGGATTCTCCAAGCCGCAGGTTCTTGGGGGCGCGTCAGGAGCGTTGATCGTCGAGGGCATTGAGCGGGCAAAGAAGGAAGTCTCCGGGCTGCCGGAGCGTGTGCTGATCATCCGCGACGAAGACCTGATGAATCCTGACGCGCCGCCGTCGAAGTCCGAACCGGTGGTGCCGCACTTCCTGATCGATCGCGATGGAGACGCAGCCAACAACGGCACCGGCTTCGGCAAGCCGGCGAAGGATCTTTCGATCAACTACGTTCCTGTGCCGTATCCCGATTATCCACCGGCGACGATTCAGATGAAACCGGGAGAACGGCAGCTTTGGCGCGTGTTGAATGCTTCGGCGATCACATATTTGAATCTCGAAGTTCTCTTCCGTCGCGCGCCGCAACCGCTGGGCCTGGTAGCGATGGATGGCGTACCCATCGGCGTGCCTGCGAGCCAGGCGACGCAGCCGCAGGAGCCGATCCTTTGGCAGACGCACCTTGGCATACCGCCGGGCGCGCGCGTTGAGTTCATCGTGAATGGGCCGCCGGCAGGTGAAACCGGTCTGCTGGTGACGCGTACTGTGGATACGGGTCCCGGCGGCGAGAACGATCCCAATCGCATGCTGGCGCAGATCGTCGCCTCGCCCGATGCGCCAGAACCGCGCTCGCGCCTCAAGAGCGCACCGCAACCACTGCCTGCGCCCACAGAACTGTGGCTCGGCGACGTAGCGCCGGTGCGCGTGCGCCATCTTTACTTCTCAGAGAAGCTGGCCGACCCGAATGACCCGACGAGCGCGGTCGAATTCTATCTGACCGTTGAAGGCCAGACGCCGAAGATGTTCGACATGAACTCGACGACAGCGAACATCGTTGCGCAGCAGGGAACGGTGGAGGACTGGATCATTGAAAACCGCTCCCAGGAGCTGCACGCGTTTCACATCCATCAGCTGCACTTCCTGCTGCTCGATTACAACGGCATTCCAGTGAAGGAAGACTTCCTGCGCGACACCGTCAATGTGCCTTACTATAACGGCCGGCAGCTCGCCTATCCCAGCGTGCGCATCCGCGTGGACTTCCGCGATCCGAACATCGTGGGAACCTTTCCGTATCATTGTCACCTTCTCGAGCACGAAGACAAGGGCATGATGGGCATTATTGAAGTGGTGCGGGCTGCTTCGCGGCTCGATCAGACATCTACACGGTCTGCATCGCGAGGCTCAAGCGCAGCGCAATAGTTCCCTACTCGTGCGAAAATTCTTCGCAACGTAATAAAGATCGGGCAACCTTTCGCGTTTCCCATATTTCGCTCGCAAGGCTCCAAAATATTCATTCTCTGTTCACCGCGCAGACAAATGGGTTTTAATTTGCGGGCCTTATTCTCCTCGCGTTGAGCCCAATCTCAACAGAGGAGAACCGCATGATTGCCAAGCAGGTCGCAGTGACTGCCCTGAAAGCCGTGCGCACCGGACTGGTTTCCGTCGCGACGCTTCAGTTTGCGCTAGGCAACACCTTCGCCTACGCACAATCTTCCAACTCGTCCCGTGACAATGACACCGCTACCCCGATCAAACACGTGATCGTGATCATTGGCGAAAACCGCAGCTTCGATCACGTCTTCGCAACCTACGTTCCCAAGAAAGGCGAGACCGTCTGGAATCTCCTCTCGGAAGGCATTATCAAAGCCGACGGGACGCCCGGTCCCAACTTCTCCAAGGCCGAGCAGAAAGCCGCCACCGATAGCACGCCCGATGCGTTTCTTCTTAGCCCGCAGAAATCCTCGTTCCAAGGCGATGTCTTGCCGGCGCCACTCGTGGGTGGTCCGGACGAGGCGCCTTCCTACATTCCGAGCACGGTTCCGCTGTCGAGTCCTCCGACGTCGTACACCCAGAAGCAACTGCTGGCCCTGGCCAGCGAAACGGAAAACGGTCTGCCGTCGAGCTACTCTCCATTGATACTCACCGGTGGCTCGCTGGCGCCGTCCCAGACGCCGGACACGCGGATATCGGGAGTGACCGATAACGCGGAGTACTATTCGAAGCTCCCGGCGGGGCCATTTCAGTTGACCGGGCCTACTTTTTCGTACGACGACTATGCAGCCAGCCCGGTGCATCGCTTCTACCAGATGTGGCAGCAACTCGATTGCGATCTCTCGCACGCTACACCCAGCAACCCTTCCGGCTGCGACGCAAAACTCTTCCCGTGGGTTGAAACCACAATCGGCGCCGGCGACAACGGTCTTGCGCAGGCTTCGAACTTCAGCACCGAGTATTCGCCGACAGCCAAGACCACCGGCGAAGGTTCAACGGCCATGGCTTTCTACAACGTTCAGGAGGGCGACGTACCGTACTTCAAGTATCTCGCCGACACTTACACGATGAGCGACAATTTTCATCAGTCGGTCGACGGCGGCACGGGCGCCAATCACATCATGTTCGGCCATGCCGACGCGATCTGGTTCAGCGACGGCAAGGGCAAGCCGATGGCGCCTCCCCACGACACCACACCCGGAAATCTGGACGAAGTAGAGAACCCGAACCCGCAGACGGGCACCAATAACTGGTGGGTCGAGGACGGTTACGGCGGGGGCTCTTACGGATCGCCCGCTTACGGCGGCGGCAGCTACACCGAATGCGCCGACGATTCTCAACCCGGCGTGGCTCCGATCAGAGCCTACCTGAAGTCCATCCACATTGACCCGCGTTGCGAACCCGGCCACTATTACCTGCTCAACAACTACAATCCGGGCTACTTTGGCCAAGGCGAGAATGCCTACACGGATTCAAGCCCCCTGAACACCATTTTCACGATTCCGCCTTCCTCTACGCGGAGCATTGGCGACGATCTTACCGCCAACAACATCTCGTGGAAGTATTACGGGGACCAATGGAACAATTACGCCGGCAACGCGCAGTTGGGCATCGCGGAAGACAAATATCAGATCAACTATGGCCCCAAGGGCTCGCTTAACGAGCTGGGTAACGCGATTATCCAGAATGCCGACGAGTACTGCAACATTTGCAATCCGTTTCAGTACGACACTTCCACCATGTCCAACGCCGCTTACCGCAACGAGCATATTCAGGACACGGCGAATCTCTATGCAGACATCCAGAACGGTACGCTCCCGGCCGTTTCCATCGTCAAGCCCAGCGGCATCGTTGATGGCCACCCGGCTTCATCCAAGCTCGACCTCTTCGAAGGTTTTGTGGAGAAGATTGTGGAAGCGGTGCAAGCCAATCGTCAACTGTGGAACGACACCGCAATCTTCATCACCGAAGATGAAGGCGGCGGCTACTATGACTCAGGCTATGTGCAACCTGTCGACTTCTTCGGCGACGGCACGCGGATTATCTTCCTGGTCGTCTCGAAGTACTCCACGGGTGGCCACGTCATCCACGACTATGCCGATCACGTTTCGATCGACAAGTTTATCGAGCGGAACTGGGGCTCGGCCGAGT
>JASHVE010000580.1 GCA_030039675.1 Acidobacteriaceae bacterium
GTTCGCTTTATTGCTTTCCCAGGTCTCAGAAGCGAGACCTGGGGCACTCATTTTCGTGCTCGATTTAGTTCCTTGAGACGAGGGCCACCGGCCACCTAACGTCCAGTGAGGATGCATTCACTTGTCGAATGCATAGCGACAGCTATCGCAATTCTGCCAGCCGCTTTGCGCGCCACAGCGCACCTTCGAGCGAAACTACGGCCTCTGGGCCCACCGGCATCTCCGGCGCGGCGGCTTTGAGGCCGGAGAAGAACGCATCGCGCACGCGGGCCATCTTTTCGATCACCCCGCCCGTCCAGGCGACGGGCACTTCGCCGGCGATGTTGTGCTTGCGGCGGAGCTTGGAGCGCACCAGCAGCACAAAATTCACCAGATCGATCGCGGCCTGGTTCAGAACGCCGATGGCGACTGCATCGCCGGCTTCTGCCAGCTCGTTGATGGCGGGCGCGAGCGCGGCGAAGTCTGGCCCCGGGGTGCCGTCGCCTACGTTGATCAACTCGTCGATGGTCGGCGTGCCCCAGATCTCGCCTACGCGCTGGAGCACCTGCGTGGGCTCTTCGCGGTCGTACGCATGCAGGGCGCGGCGCACGGCGTGCACGCCGATCCAATAGCCGGAGCCTTCATCGCCCAGGCGCGAGCTCCAGCCACCGGCGGATTCGCGGCTGCCGTCTGCGGCGCGGCCGATGGTATTGGAGCCGGTGCCGGCGATCTGCAGAATGCCCGGCCCTCCTTTGAAGGCTGCATCGAGGGCGATGACCTCGTCGCCCACCACTTCAGACCGTGCGACGGCGAAGTCCGCGAAGACCGCCGTGATCCACTCCGGAATGCCGGGCATGGCGGCGCTGGCAACGCCGCAGCAGGCGGCTTGCACGCTACCGATGCCAGCCTGCACATAGACCTCTTTGAGCAGGACGCGCAGGTTTTCTTCCGCTACCTGAGCGCCCACGCGCAGCCGCTTGATGGAGCCGCTCTCAGCAAAGGCCAAAAGACGTTCACCCTCTACGATGGACGCACGTGTACGCGTGCCTCCACCGTCGATTCCAAGTACTAGACTCATCGATTCGAGCTCCTGTTATTTTTCG
The DNA here is from genome assembly GCA_030039675.1 of Acidobacteriaceae bacterium. Classification (GTDB taxonomy): domain Bacteria; phylum Acidobacteriota; class Terriglobia; order Terriglobales; family Acidobacteriaceae; genus Telmatobacter. Next base: position 1,083 of record JASHVE010000580.1, read on the forward strand.
AGATCGGCTCCGCCATCGCGCAAGGTTCCAGACAGGATATTCAGGCTGCCATCATTTTTCGGTACGCTGAGCCCCAGCATGTGCGCAAGCCAAGGATAGAGATTGACGTTTTCAAACGGCGCCACAGTTTTCCCTTCCACTATATCGGGTCCGGCGGCAAAGAAGCTGGCCTTCATCTCCGGCATGATGTGCGGATCGAAGCCATGCATCCCAGCTGTGGGCGGATGATCGGGCTTGCCGGCTTCTGGAGCGTGGGCGCGAATGGCGTAGGGGCCGGTGGCAATCACTACCGGGTCGCCCTCGCGGGGGTTCTGGTTGGCGTCCAGATTGGCGGGAACATTCTTGAGGCGATAGACGGTGAACTGCGATGAGGCCTTCTTGAGCTGGTTGTAGACACGGACGCGGTCTTCCTCTGTGTCGGCGTAGAGCAGAGGGCCGTCGGTTTCAAATCCCTGAAGATCGGCAAACTCGTCGAGCGTGACCCAGCCATCCTGCGACTTGATCATGCCGTGGTCGCTTACGACGACAACATCAATGGGCAGGCCTGTCGCGTCCAGCGCTGCCTTGAGCTTGCCCACCTGCGCGTCCATTTTCTGCTCCGCAGCGCGGGTCTGCGGCGCATCGGGTCCGAACTCGTGGCCCTCGTGATCGGGCTCGGAGTAATACATCGCGATGAAGTGCGGCCGGTCGGCGGCCGGGAGGCGGAGCAGCGCCACGGCGTCGTCGATGCGCGCCTGTTGCGCCTCGGGAGTGGCTTCGGTCTTGCCATCAAAGTGCGCGTACCATGAGGGACGGAAGCCCGCGATCTGCGCCTCGGAGCCCGGCCACAACAGAACCGCCGTGCGCATGCCGCGGCTCTCGGCCAAGCTCCAGAGCGGCACGCCGGAGTACCATGACCCGTCGGTGACGGCCTGCGCGTCGGCGATGGCGTAGCGCGCTTTGCGCGCGGGATCGTAAAAGCTGTTGGCGACAAGACCGTGGTGCTCCGGATAGAGGCCGGTGACGATGGTGAAGTGGTTCGGGAATGTGAGCGACGGGAAACTCGGCAGCATTCCTTCCGGCGCCCAAACGCCTTGCCGCCCCAACGCTAGCAGGTGCGTCGCGTGATCGCGCTTCGCGTAATCGAAGCGGAAACCGTCCAGCGAGACGAGCACCACGTAATGCTGTTGCTGCGCCCACGCCGAGTTTGGTCCGCTCTCTGTATGAGTGAGCGGCAGAGCGGGATTGAAGCCGGTTCCCTGCCCGGCAAGCAAAACCGGACCGGCGGCAAGGCCGAAGGTCAGGACAAACGAGGCAAGAGCCTTGCGGCACGCCGCGCGTAATCGCATGAATGTTTCCCTCGGCTCCAGCTTATCGCAGACCCGACCCAGCGATGGGCTGTTCAGGTTGTGCCGGTAGGCTCGGAACGGAAGTAAGCTCGCGCTGCGGGGCGGAAGAGCAGATAGGCAAACAACGCGAGAAAGAGGCTGTGGACGAGGAGTTCATGCAGTGGATGGAAGACGCTGAGGGCGACGTGAAAAGCCATCCACGCAAGGGCGAGCCAACGAGCCCAATTGCTGCCGCGCAGCAAGAAGACTCCAGCGACGATTGCAAGCAAGCCGAGGAACGGAATCCAGAAGAGCTCACTCGCTGTGGGCCGCTCGGTCCTGAACTGCGCCACATGAAAAGCGGTAGAGACGACGCCCACGGCAATATAAAGCCAGGCGAGGCAAGTCACGGTGATGGGGCGGCTGCGCATGATCTGAGGAACAGCATAGCCGCTTTTAGAGCGGTTCCACAGTTTATTTGCCCTTGCTGGAGCTGGAGAAGGTGGCATTTTCTTGAGGAAAATGCCACTTTGCGACCGCGGCTTCGGGATATTGCAACTGTGAAACCGCTGTAGCGCCCGATCAAGGAAATTGTGCAGGCGGGAGCACGGACTCGGCTGACTGCGAGTAGCGGATAGTTTCAGGGCCAACCGCACCGCCGGTCATGAGCATGCTCATGGCCTGCTCCATGGTCAGGTCGGTCTCGATGACCTTCGAGAGAGGCAGCACCTGCAGAAAGGCCGACGTTGGGTTGATGGCGTT
>JASHVE010000004.1 GCA_030039675.1 Acidobacteriaceae bacterium
GCAAGTGAATGTCCGGTGCCAGATCGCCAGCCTTGATGGCCTGCCGGGCAATGCCGGAGGCGGCCAGTTCCATGTCGGCGCCAGTCATGGCCTCGCGAATCTCCGGCGGCACTTTGGTCATGAATTCGGAACGGAAGGCATCGAGCTCTGCTTTGAGGGTCATCATGAGTTCCTCTCCCTTGAAGTTTTGCGTTAGACCTGGGTCCGGCTGGCCGTGCGTATTTCCTCGCGCCAGCCGGGAAAATTCTTCGCGGTCACGCGACTGTTGGTGTCGAAGCCTAGCGTTCGGCTTTGACTTTCATTGACTTCACGAGGTCGGCCGCAGACGCTCCTTCGAGCGATAGTCCGTAGCCGACTTCTCGCACGATGCGCTCTTTCAACGGTTGAATGAAGTGCACGCGTGTATTGCGACGCGTCACTTCAGGAGCTTTCAAGTAGAGCGCCGCCAATTCCTGCGCCCGGCTGAGCGCCTTGCCATTCGGCACAACTTCGGCTACGACGCCCCACTCCCTTGCGATAGACGCCGGCAGCGGCTGTGGGTTGAGCAGGAAAGCCTCGGCTCGTCCTGCCCCCGCGCGATAACTCCAAGTGGTGAAGATTCCGTCGCCGGGTGCAACGCCGGCAGCATAGTGACCCACATCCTGGAAAGTCGCACCCTCTGCAGCCACGATTACATCGGCAAGTAGCGCATAGTCGGAATGAATATACGCGCGCCCCTCGATGGCCGCGATGACCGGCACACGGATGTTGGCTATGTTTTCCAAGGCCTGGACACCTTCATCGTGAATCTGGCTCCAAATTGCGGGATCCGAACCGTCGCCGAACGATGACCAATCGACGTCCGTAATGAAGTCCCCGCCCGCCCCGGTCAAAATGACGATCTTGTTCGCTCGATCCTGCGAAATGCGGTAGAAAGCCTCGACAAATTCAGTGTGTGTGTGTGCGGTCATGAGGCAGGGGCCGCCATTCGTGTGAAGTTGAACTGTCAATACACCGCTTGCGGTTCTCGTCAGTTTTACGTTTTGATAAGCGGTGAGGTAGTCAGCTTGACCTGCATGCATGCGAGTCTCCTCTCGGTTTGAGTGGTTATCTTGAATTGGCCGCGACCGACATGACTATCGCGGAAGCCTTAAGGACTAAACCCACATAAGTGCGCGCCGCAGATTAGATCTGGGCGACGCCGCCGTCGACAAATAGCTCGACGCCGTTGACGTAGCTGGCTTCATCGGAGGCGAGGAACGAAGCGGCCTTGGCGATTTCATCGGGCTCGCCCATCCGGCCGAGGGGAACGTTCTTTGCGAAGCCTTCTTTCAACTGGGTCAGTGCATCGCCCTGCTGCCACTGGCCGAGGAGCGGCGTATCGATGTGGCCGGGGCTGAGTGTGTTGACGCGAATCCGGCGGTCGCGCAGTTCGTTTGCCAGGGTGCGCGCGAAGGAACGTACCGCTGCCTTGGTTGCGCTGTAGATTGTGATACCGGGGAATCCTTTCACGGTGGCAATGGAGCCGTTGAGGATAACGGATGCGCCGTCGTTCAGGAGGGGCAGAGCTTTCTGTACGGTGAAGAAGAGCCCCTTCACATTGGCGTCGAAGTGAAGGTCGAAGAATTGCTCGTCGACGGCTTCAACCGGGCGCGGCTGCGAAACGCCGGCGTTGGCGAAGAGCACGTCGATCTTGCGGTTCTGCTTGCGGACGGTGTCGTAGAGCCGGTCGAGGTCGGCGAGGCTTGCCACATCGCCCTGCACGGCGGTGACATTCTTACCGATTTCTGCGACCGCGGCGTCGAGCGCGTCCTTACGGCGGCCGGTGATGAATACGTGCTCCATTCCTTCCTGAACGAAGCGCTTGGCAGTTGCGAGCCCCATGCCGGTTGAGCCACCCGTGATGACTGCGACCTTGCCTGCAAACTTGTTTGTCATGGCCGATCTCCTTTTCTGTATCCACAGATGTGAGCGTATCGATTCCGTTTCGTGTTGAGTAGACGGCAAAATGCGATAACATCTATTCTTATTTGGAATAAATATTGAGAGCGAGCATGGATCGACTGCGCGAAATGGAGCTGTTTGTGCGGGTAGTGGAGACGGGGTCTTTCTCTGCGGCGGCGCGGGACCTGAGACTGGGACAGCCGGCGGTTTCAAAGACGATCGCGGCTTTGGAAGAGAGGCTTGGCGTGCGCCTGCTGGTTAGGTCGACGCGGCAGCTTGCACCGACAGAGGCGGGGACGGCGTTTTACGAGCGCGCACTGCGCGCGATTGCAGAGGCCAACGAAGCGGATGCGGCAGCGCAGGGGGCGGGCGTGGGACTGGAAGGGCGACTGCGCATCTGTGCGCCGGTGACGTTCGCACGGCTGCATCTGGTGCCAAAGCTCGGTGCATTTCTGGATGCGCATCCGAGGCTTCGGCTGGAACTGGTCATGGACGATCGATTGGTCGACCTGGTTGCCGAGAACATCGACGCTGCGCTGAGGCTGGGAAGCTTGAGCGATTCGTCGCTGCGAGCGCGCAAACTGGCGGAGGCCGAGCGATACGTTGTGGCGACTCCTGCGTATCTCAAAAAGAGAGGGGTTCCGACGAACCCCACGGAGTTGTTGGAACACGACGGGATTGTTTATGGCCAGGTGACGGGTGGGCAGGAGTGGCTTTTCCGGCGCGGGACTTCAGAGACTTCCATCCGATTGAGTGCAAGGCTGACATTGAGCGCTGCCGAGGGCGTGCGCGAGGCCGTGTTAGCTGGACAGGGATTCACGATCACATCGCGCTGGATGTTTGCGCCGGAACTCGCATCGGGCGCGGTGATACCGGTGCTGACCGATTGGACGCTGCCAGCAATGGAACTGTGGGTAATTTATCCGTCAGGCAAGCTGACGAGCACAAAGGCGCGGGCGTTCGTGAAGTGGTTTGAAACTACTATCACCGAATCGAAGTAGAGCGACTCCTCGCGCATTCATGCTGAGTCGATGGAGCGAATGACTCGGCGACTCAGATCTCAAGTAACGATAACAAGGCGAGTCACTCATTCAGACCCGTTGCTTCGGCAAGGGCACATCAACTGTGGAACCGCTCTAGTAAACATAACTGTCAATGTGGGGCGTAAAACCCACCTCAAGAAGTATCTCCCGCACAACAGAAAATGGCAATTTTTCCCGGTCGCCAAAGTCAATCGACGGCCCAAGCCTGAGCTCGTTTTGATTGATGGCAAACCGATTCGTGGAACGGCTGGCACCTTTCATCTGCAGTGGCGCGAGAACGGCGTGCGGCGCTTGGCAACTTCAGTCCGAAATTCTCGCCGGCGAGATCGAGCCGACCGAAGGAGAAGTACCACTCAAGGAGGGAAGTTTGACGACGATTCGGGTTGCGGTCGATTCGTACCTCGCCGAGGCAAAGGCCACGAAAGGCGAAGCCACATGGCGCGCTTAGTTCCTGACTCCTCAAAGGGGAGCGCACCAGCAACACTTACGCCGAAGCGACTAGCAACACGAGGCACTGGGCAAGCAGAGACACAACGAGCAGCGGAACACGGATCAATAACACCCTATCCCACGAAGCCTGTAGCTCTCGACCGTTGTCGAGCCTTTCTCCGGTTTTTGCCGCTTCGATTTGAATCCGATTAATTGGTTTTGACAAGAGATTGTAGAGAATGACGAACAGAATCAGCATTAGGAGCGATGCGAGATAGAACCAGCGCTGCCCACTCTTGCTCAACACGGCCAGCAAGAAGTTGGACAAGATCGCCAAGACGCCCCAGATCGGCATCCGCGCGTCGGCGAACATGTGGAAGAAACCCATGATTTCGGTTCCGGCAGATGGTGAAGCCAATCTGAGAGCGGAACGGCCGATAGTCAAAAAGAACATGTCCGTGCCAAACACAACTGCCGTGCTCAGAATGCCAACTAGAGACAACAGCCATATCCAATGGTTCATTACCCTTCCGCCCTTCTAACCGTCGCCGCGGCGATTTGCTGGAATACTTCCAGCAGATTGAATTCGTCCCAATGCTCGATCAGCTTCCTATCCTTCA
>JASHVE010000581.1 GCA_030039675.1 Acidobacteriaceae bacterium
CACCTTGGTCCACGCCGTGCTCGAAAGCGCGCCCGAGGTCGCAAGGTTGCTGAAGACGCCCGTCGAACTGGCGCAGTCTGTCGTCTTCACTGACATCGTCACCGTCGGATTCGTGCTGTCCGGCGCAGCCAGCAGCACGTAGGCCGAGATCTGATACGTCGCGCCCGCCACAACATTGTTCACGCTCAACAGATTGAGGCTCGGCCCCATGTACGTTGCCGTGCGGTTCGTCGTCAGCAGGCTGCGTGTGTCCCCATTGGGATCGTCGAGCGGCGGCGCGGCATTCGTGAGCGTCGCGCTTCCAAACGGCGTCCAGCCATCGAGGCCGCCATCGGCAAAGGTATAGCTCGCCACCGGCGTTCCACCCGGCGGTGGCGCGGTCTCTGTGATCACCACGTCGTCCAGGTAGAAAGACTGCTGCGTTGTGGCGCCCACAAGCTGCGCATAGAGGAGCAAGCCCGTCTCCGTCGCGCTCACCGTATAACTTCCGCCGATCTGCGCCCAGCCGCTGCTCGAAACCGGCACCTCATAGTTGCCGACCGTGTCGTAGCACGTCCCGCCGGAGCAGCTCGGGTCCGTCCGCTTGATCGTGAAATTTGCGTTGGTCGCACTCTCGCCTGAGGTCAGCATCACATGCCCAAAAATCGTGTACTGCGCCCCGGCCAGCAGAACGCTATTCAGCGAGATTGACGGCCCACCCGCACCGCTCGCATTTGTCGAGGTCAGCAGGCTATAGGAGCCGGAGTATGCAGCCGCCGTCGTAGCCACCGGCGTGCTCGCGCCATTGAACGAGACCCACCCGTCGGCGGTTCCATCCTCAAAGTCATACGTGGCTACTGTCTGTGCGCGAAGGCCGGTTGCGCCGAGCAGTGTGACGGCGAGGATCGCGATGGGATGCATGGGGCTCAGAGCGATGCGAGACATGGCGGCTTCTCCTTTAAATACAGCGAGTTGCGTTTGACAGGCCCTCTTTCCCGGTTGTGCTCTTGAGCTCTAGTAATTCGATTTACTAGGCGGCGGGAATTTTAGGCACGCGGAAAAACGTCTGTCAACAGATTTTTGTTAAATAAATCGCTTAAGTAGGCGTAATTTGCGTCTGCTAGGTTTGTTGCAGGGCCGGGCGGAGACGCAAACGCGAACTGGCCAACTTGCAACCGTCCGCGAAGCGGACGCCAACTCGCTAACTCGCGATCCACAAAATGGGCCGGCCCCGAAGGAGCTTATCCTCCGGGGCCGTCACGTCTAGCAAGAGAACCCGTAAGCCGAATTCTGTTTTATGCGGTCATTCCTCTAGGCGCCGCGTTGCCGCGGACGCTCAACAGCGACCTACCCGGAGGTTTCGGCAATAGCTCGAGCCGCCTGGGCGTGCCGGGCAGGCACGCAACGCGAGCCTGGCTCTAAGCCCGCGCATCCCTCCCTATTTGGTCTTGCTCCGTGTGGGGTTTACCCTGCCTCCGCCATTGCTGCCGGAGCGGTGCGCTCTTACCGCACCTTTTCACCCTTACCGGGATTTGGGTGCCCCAGGTCCCTCGCATTTGGGGACCTGGGAAAACTCTTTTCCCGGCGGTATATTTTCTGTGGCACTGGCCGTCCATGAGCCTTCACGCTCACGGCCCGGACGTTATCCGGCACACTGCCCTGCGGAGTTCGGACTTTCCTCTCCCGCCAACCCATATGGGCTAACGGCAGCGACCGCCCGGCCCTCCTGCCAGTGTTTAGTGTACCGCGAAACTTGTCGTTGCCAATTTCCCGTTCAAGCGTAATCATTTGAACCGCATGCCCGTCGCGAGCATCTGCTGGGCTGCAGCGGCTCCCCCTCATCATCAGGAACTGAAGGGAGAAACAAAGAAATGAAGATCGTCAGTGCCATTGCCCGGCTGCTGCTGGGCCTCATCTTCCTCGTCTTTGGTCTGAACCTGTACCTGCACTTCATTCCGGCGCCGCCGCCTACCGGACTGCTGGGCCAGTTCTTCGGCGCGCTCTTCGTCAGCCACTACATCCACGTGGTCGCGGTCTTCCAGGTGGTGCCCGGCATTCTGTTGCTCATCAACCGCTACGTACCGCTTGCGCTTGCCCTGCTGGCTCCGGTCATCTTCAACATCGACCTGACGCACCTGCTCATGGCTCCCAGCGGATTGCCCCTGGCTTCGCTTGTGACCCTCCTGTGGCTCCTTGCCTTCGCTCGGGTCCACACCGCGTTTCATCCCCTGTTTCAGGCGAAGGTCGGCGACTGACGCCATGCGGAAGTGGTCAGTTGAAGGGTGTACGGCCTTCAATCCGTACATCAGGCTGCCAGGATCGCTACAATCAAAAGAGAGCGATGATTCAGTCTCTCTATCTCGGCCGCGTCGCGTACGGCGACGCACTGCGTCTGCAGGCCGAGCTCGTCGCGCTCCGCCAGCAGGAGCGCATCGGCAACATGCTCCTGCTCCTCGAGCACCCGCCGGTCCTCACGCTGGGCCGCAACGCCAACCGCTCGAACATCCTGGCTTCCGACGAATTGCTTGCCGCCCGCGGCGTCACGCTCCACGAAATCAACCGCGGCGGCGACGTCACTTACCACGGCCCCGGCCAGCTCATCGGCTATCCGATCTTCGACCTGCGCAGCCTGCGCAACCCGGCTACCGGCAACCGCCTCGGCCCGGTCGATTTCGTCCGCCTCATCGAGGAGGCGCTCATCCGCCTCTGCGCCGAATACCGCGTTCCCACCGGCCGCATCTGCAAACTGACGGGAGTCTGGTGCGGCCTGCCCGAGGTTCACTCCGGCGCGGCCTGCGCCGCAGCCCCGCAATCCATTCCCCAGGGCCGCAAAATCTGCGCCATCGGCATCCACGTGGCCCGCGGCGTCACTTCGCACGGCTTCGCTTTCAACGTCACCACCGACCTCGATGGCTTCCGGCTCATCAACCCCTGCGGCATCACCGACCGTCCGGTCACCAGCCTCGCGCGCGAGGTAGCGCACCCTGAGCAGCTTCCCGGCCTGGAATCCCTTGCCCGTCAGGCAGCGCACCACTTCGGCGCCGTTTTCAACGAGCCGGTCGCGGCCGTCGAGAGCCTTGCCGCTCTCCGCGCTCAAGCCTTCACGAAAGAATCCGCGCCGGAGTTTCCCGCAGAAGACACGCCCCTCCAGATTCCGCCCGAGATCGAGCGCCTCCAGCACAAACAAGAGCGCCCCATCCGCGCCTGAACGCGGCTCCCAAACGCGCACGGGCCGCGATTTATAATCCGGCTGGAAAGAGGGCTGAAGAGAGGGATTGATGCCGACCGACGTGATCATGCCCCAGATGGGCGAGTCAATCTTCGAGGGCACCATCACCAAGTGGCTCAAGCAGCCCGGCGACCGGGTGGAGAAAGACGAGCCGCTCTTTGAGATCTCCACCGACAAGGTCGACGCTGAGATCCCCTCGCCCGCCGCCGGCATCCTCGCCGAGATCAAATCCCCTGAAGGCGCCACGGTGCAGGTCAACACCGTCGTCGCCGTCATCGGCGAAAAAACCACTGCCGTCACGAGTGCACCCAGGCCGCAGGCCGCCCCACTGCCGGCACCACCCAAAGCAGTTCCGTCGCCTGCGCAATCAACCTCAGCCCAGCAGACTGCAGGCGGCATCAACGTCGTAATGCCTCAGATGGGCGAATCCATCTTTGAAGGCACCATCACCAAATGGCTCAAGCAGCCCGGCGACCGTGTCGAAAAGGACGAGCCGCTCTTTGAGATCTCCACAGACAAGGTCGACGCGGAGATTCCCTCGCCCGCAGCCGGAGTTCTCACCGAGATCAAAGCGCCCGAAGGTGCAACCGTTCAAGTCAACGCCGTCGTGGCCGTGATCGGCGGCGGTTCGCCCGCACCATCGTCAGCCCCGAAGAGCGAGCCCGCTGTGCCGCAAGCCGAACCAGTCCCCGGCGCTGCATCGTTCGCTCAAGCAGAAGCCGGCCGCCGCGTACGCTCGTCGCCGCTGGTCCGCCGCATCGCCAAGGAGCACAACGTCGACCTCGCGCAGCTGCGCGGCACCGGCTCGGAAGGCCGCATCACCAGGGATGACATCCTGCGCCACCTGAGTGCACCACGCTCAACCAGAACGCCCGCCGCACTGCAGGCCCCGCCGCACGAAGGCCAGGTCGCTCCGCTCAGCCGCATGCGCGCCATCATCGGCCAGCGCATGGTGGAGAGTGTCCGCGTCAGCCCGCATGCCCACATGGTCTACCGCATCGACATGACGCGCATCGCCCGTCTCCGCGACCGCGAGCGCACCGGCTTCGAGCAGCGCCATGGCGTCAAGCTTACCTACATGCCGTTCATCGCCGCGGCGGCCATCCGTGCCCTGCAGAAATATCCCATCCTCAACGCGTCGCTCGTCGACGGCCAGGTGCACTACCACCCCAGCATTCATCTCGGCATTGCCGTTGCACTCGACTGGGGCCTCATCGTGCCCGTGGTGCGCGACGCCGAGCGGCGCAGCTTCGCCGACCTCGCCCGCGCCATCGGCGATCTCGCCCAGCGCGCCCGCTCCAAGAAACTCAACCTCGACGAGGCCTCCGGTTCCACCTTCACGCTTACCAACTCCGGCGTCTTCGGCGGCGAATTCGGCACCGCCATCATCAACCAGCCCGAGTCGGCCATCCTCGCCATCGGCGGCCTGCGCAAGGAGCCGGTAGTGCTCACCGATGCCGAAGGCAACGACACCATTGCCATCCGCTCGATGCAGTACTACTGTCTCGGCTTCGATCACCGCACCATCGACGGCGCCGACGCCGGCAAATTCATGCTCGAATTCACAGGTGCGCTGGAGAACTGGAATGCGGAGATCGGCTAGTTATATCTTCGTAGTCTGAATAATTACAAGAGTTGTCATCCTGAGCGACCGAAGCGTAGCGTAGGGACTCGAAGGACCTGCGGTTCGCCGCGGTCTGCACAATCCATGGCATCTCGGCCTTGCACCGCCAGCACCAGAGCAGCTTCACTCGCCCCGCGCCCACCCCAGCCCATCGGTCCCCTTGCCGGTAGCAATCTGCCGCGTCACCTTCCATGTGCTGAGGTCGATCTCGTCCACCCGGTTGCTGCCCACGCACGAGACGTACGCGGTCTTGCCATCGGGCCGCACCAGCACCTCCTGCGGGCTCGCGCCCACCGGTACCGACTCCACCATCTTCATCGTGCTCAGCTCGATCACGTCTACCTTGTTCGCGTCCGGCACCGCGACCAGCACGTAACGCCCATCCGGAGTCGCCGCGCTGCCGTAGCCCAGCCCATCGATCGGTACCCAGGTCTTTACCTCGTTCGTCGCCGTATCGATCACCGCCATCTGCGGCTTGGTCTGGTCGGCAGTAA
>JASHVE010000045.1 GCA_030039675.1 Acidobacteriaceae bacterium
GACAGATAGAGAGTGGAATTGTCGGCAATGCGTTTCAGCCCGGCATTGAGCATATCGATTCCCACCTGGAACGAATCGTGTGTCAGACAGAGAGCTGCGAACGACACGTAGTTTGAAGGATCCGTTGGATTGAGAACGATGGCCTGACGCTGCAGCGCGACTGCCTCGGGCGTATTACCGGTCCCTTCATAGGCCTGTGACGCCAGGCTGAGGATGTCAGGGTCGGTTTGGCCGGGGCTCAACAGCGGCTCCAACACTTTCACGGCACCCTCGTTGTCGTGCGTTGACACGAGAAGAACGGCGAGATCGTAGCTTGGGTAGGTGCGCCCGGGAAGCAGTGGGATCAATTGTCGGAAGATGGGAATTGCATCCGCGGTCTGGTTCAGTTCGACCAGGCAATATCCATAAGCTTCGAGTGAGTCGGGGTGGTTGGCGATCGCCTCTTTGCTGAGAAGAAATTCAGATGCCGCTGCGTGGCAATTGCCCGCGCGCTTTTCGAGCATACCGAGCATCTCGTGTGCGGTTACGTCGGCCGGATCGGATTTCAACATCCTCTCCAACAGGGGAATGGCGCGTCGGTCCCCGGTTTTGTAAAGGATCTGCGCTTCGCCTTTGAGCGCAGGCGTGTAATCGGGTGCGATGCGGATCGCGTGATCGAACGCAGCCAGGGCGTCAGTATCTCTTCCCTGCAGTGCGAAGCAAATTCCCTCAAGAGTCCAGAGCTTGAAGTCCGTTGGATTTCTCTCCAGCGCTGTTTTCAATGTTGCCAGAGCTTGATCGTATTGCTGCGAACGGATCAGCGACTCAATAGAGGAGATTGAAACCTTCCCGTCTTGCGCCTGAGCTGCAACTGACCAAGCCAACGCGAATCCCACCATCAAAAGGAGACGAAGCATTTGCGATGAACTCCAGCGCAGTCTTTCCAACACGCGGCGAATCCCAGAGCCACTCACTTATACCACAGCCTGGCTCCGCGCTCCCGGCGGCGAGCGGCATTGAACTCGGTCGCGGCATCGCGCCCTGCAACTTCTTTGGCGTGTTCAGGAGCATGGCTGCCGAGCGCATAGGACGCCGGTGATGCCTCTCCCTTCGGTGATGGTAAAGATGCGATCCACGGCCGGAAGCTTGACCCTTTCAACCTGACCCGACGGCCAGTGAATCTCTGCAATCCCGGCATCCGTTGCATCTCCAAGGCCGAAGTGTGGGCGTTGGTCATTGGACGAGATGTAACTGCCACCGCTCATCACATCCTCCCGCTGGCGCATCCCGTTTGCGGTCAAATAGACCGTAGCACCGACTGCGTCGCGCGGGCTTTTGGGCCCGCCCACGAGCTTGAGTTCCACCCAATGGTGATGGTCGGGGTTCACATTCCTGAGCAGCACTGGGGGCCCGTCCACCGGATTGATCACTACGTCGATCTTGCCGTTGTTGAACAGGTCGCCAAAAGCGGCGCCCCGGCCAGAGGTGAGCACGGCCAGTCCCGACCCCTTCACCGCCGGTACATAGTCGAATTTGCCGCGGTGGTTATTGTGAAACAGCAGCGGGCGCTCGGCATAGGTCGTGCCCCAATCGTGCTCGTCCACCTGGGGATAGACGTGGCCGTTGATCATCATAAGATCTTTCCAGCCGTCGTTGTCGTAATCAATCAAACCGTCGCCCCAGCCCACAAAAGGGACGGCAATCTGTGCAATGCCCGCCTCGCGAGACACATCCGTGAAGCTCGCATTGCCATCGTTGCGATAGAGCGCCTTGTAGTCGTCAGAGAAGTCCGTATCCAGCACATCAACCAAACCGTTGTTCAGGTAGTCGCCCACAGCCAGTCCCATCGACGCGATCTCACGGCCGTCGAAATCCAGAGCCAAACCGGAAACATAACTCTGGTCGTCGAATGTGCCGTCACCTCTGTTGATGTAGAGATAGTTGCGTTCCGAATCGTTCGCCACCAATAGATCCACTTTGCCGTCGTTGTTCACATCCACAAAGATCGCGGTGAATCCATAGAAACGGTCTGGGTCGGAAACTCCGGCTTTTATGCTGACATCGGTAAAGGTGCCGTCGCCGTTGTTGTGAAACAGATGATCGGGTTCACCGGGCAGGCCGCGTGGGCCGCACATCACTGGCACGCCTCGCATCTGGCAGTGGGCCGTGGAAGCCGTACCATCCTCGGCGCTGGGCTGATTGTTCAGATCGTAGTGCACATATCCGGAAACAAAGAGATCGAGCCGGCCGTCTCCGTCGTAGTCGCCCCATGTTGCACCGTCCGACCAGTTGCCGAGAGTCACTCCCGCTTCTTCCGCAACGTCGGTGAAGGTCCCATCATGGTTGTTGCGGTAAAGCCGGTTCTCGCCATAATTGGCAACGAAAATGTCCGGCCACCCGTCATTGTCAAAGTCCCCGATGGCGACGCCAAAGCCCCAACGGTCGTTTGTCACACCGGCCCTTTCAGCCACATCGGTGAAGGTCCCATCGTGGTTGTTGTGGAAGAGCGCGGCATGAGGAGGAATGCGCTTGCCGCTGATCGCGTCATAGGTTGAGCCGTTCACAAGGTAAATGTCGAGCCAGCCGTCGTTGTCGTAGTCGATCAGTCCCACGCCCGAGCCGTCGGTCTCGAGGATGTACTTTTTCTGTGGCGTACCCATTTCATGACGCCAGCGCGAGAGGCCCGCAGCCTGGGTCGCATCCTCGAAAACGACGATGCCTTTATCCACAAATCCGCCGGCAGTGATGGGCCGCTTCTGTTCGTCATAAACCGGCGCGAATACGCCGGCCGAGGCAATGCCTCCCATTCCGCCCTGCGCGGGTTGCACAGGTTGCTGCGCATGACCGGGCGTGCGCGGGAGAAAGTAAGCGATCAGTAACGCGCTGCAAACTGCATCGCGAACACGCAAGAGCAACTCTCCACTCAGTGATTTCACGGTTACCAGCGGAAGGCACAACCCAGGCTGCCGTGTTTTTCAGCCAAGTCACCAGGCATAGGTTGCGATGACGTGCGGTGGTCCCGAGACCGAGTCAGTCACCGTGGTTTGCAAGAGCACTTCCAGATTGCGCTTCGGCCAGTCGGCAGGAGCCCCGGCCAGTCCTTCTTCCAGGTACCGTGCCGAAGACACGAACTCGCCGGCGGCCTGGGTTCCCTTGGGACCGATGCCCGCCACAGTCACGGTGAACTGGCCCGTTTTGGAGTCGATCAGGCGGCTGACAATTGCGAAGTCTTCGAGTGTTTCACCATCCGGCCCCAAGCGTGTTATCCAAACCTTTCCCCCTGGAATCTGTTCGCGGATCATGTAGTGCTCGTGATCCTCAATAAACGCGAAACGCAGGTTGGAGACCAATTGCATTGTCCACTTGTTGTTGAAGGCGCCGATGACCGCGGCGGGAGAATTGCGCAGATCCTGAAAGGTATATCCGGCACCGATGCGCAATTGGCTCGGTTTGTCGAGCTTTCCAAAAAGGCCAGACAGAGCCACTGCCGCATAGACATCGCCCGCGGCGACTCCGTAGTCGGTATAGACGAAGAAATCTCCCCAGGTCAGTTTTTCGTCGGGATCAAGAGGGAGCGGCGTATTGGCGCGTTCGGCCTCTGTTTGAAAAGTCCCCGGATGCGTGCGTGAGTAGCGGCGGTAGATGTCTTCCGACGGCCGGTATGCGACTGGCTCGGCGAGACAGATGAGTACCGGTTGGCGAGTCGCGAACACCGGGCTCCAAAACTGTTCAAGAATCGTCTTTGCGGCTGCCGGCCGATGCCAGGCGTTGTAAGCGGCTTTCGCTGCAAAAGCGATGGCGATAGCAGTCCCGAGCAGGAGAGCTACCTTCACGCGGGATTTCCAAAAGGGATCGTGGGCGGCAACCGGCCACGCCCATTGACTTTTCTGCTGTTGAGCCCCGGATGCAGATTTCCAGTGAAAGACAGGGGAATACGAGCCAACCGGCAATTCGATGCGCAGCGGTGAGGGCTGTGGCATCTCCTGGTAGTACTGTTCGAGGCGCCGCCGTACCTCGCCGGCTTGAACCCTGACTACCGGATCCTCTCCAGTGGCGTACCCCACTGGGCGCTGGAAGACCTCGGTTCCTATCGTGCGCTCTTTTAATTTGTCTTGCTCGCCGTCGAGTTTGTGCTCCACTACATAACGCAGGAATTGTTTGCAGCGGCCCGCGTGTTGGAAGTGATGACTGGCAAGGATGTTTTCGAGCTCGCGAAGGACTGCTTCGCGGCTCACCGCTTCCACATCCGTAGACGCGTGAATGGCTTCACGGCCTGGCGGTGGTTCGACGAGAGGTTTCATGACTTCCTCACTGGCGTCCGAAAAGCGGTGGGCAAGGAAACCGTGCCTGCCGCTCTTCTTACCTCCGCCTGTGCGGATCGGTCGAGTAGCTGAGAGCGGTCCGCGCGGATTTCAGCCGGCGCGAGTTGCGCAGCAATCTTGACGAGTCGGGGAAACGCTTTCTCGTCACAGAACATTAAGATCTGATGCCCGCCACGAAGTCCTCAACCTCATGGAAACTTGGAACATGGCGAGATGGCGGCAACCGGCTGCGCAGAGAAGTAAAACGGAGACAATGGATCGTTGTCAAGGGTCTCATGGGGTCTCATTGCCGGCCGAGGGGAATCACTTTTACAGTTCAACTCGATCTCTGAACGCCCCCGGAGCGTGAATAAACCTTGTTACATCATTGACCTACGCGATACACGAACACCGAGCAGGGAGTCCGGCGCCTCGTTGGCTTGCGGAATCATGTTCCCGGCTTCTTTCACGATTTCGCATGACACAGAAGGCCACTGCCGGCAGTCTCTTACGGTAAAAAAACGTATGGCCGCAGCCGATTCTCCACAAGAGGTTTGAGAAAACTCTCGAACTTTACGGGTAGTACTGTAAAACACCGTGTTTTACTTGTCGCCCCTGCATGCCGGGACGAAGCTTTCCTTTAAATCGTTTTGTGATGGAAGTGCACAGATCGGGCCGACTGGCGGCGGGACGAATCCAGTCTGTCTGCCAATTTCCTATTTCCTGGTCCACGGGTTGCAGGAGGAAAACGGGTGCTGAACGCTTTCTTTCGAAGAAGCGCGCTGATTGCCGGGTTGGGGCTTCTGTTGCTCGAGGGCCGGACCGCGAATGCAGCGGATACACAGATCGTTTTGCCGCGGCAAGGGAGCACGGTGGTGCTGGAGCCTTACGCGCCCAACATCATTCGAATCACATTAAGTTTGGAGCAAACGTCAACCCTGGCACCACCTGGTTACGGTTTTGTCACCACGCCATCGATGGAAGGCTGGAGCCATGAGCAGAATTCCGAGGGATACGATGTGATTCACTCGGCGCGAATGATCGTCCGCGTTGCCCCGGAAAACCTGCCCCCACCCCACCACTTGCCATTGGACGCGTTGAATCAGTCGCTCAGAGAGCATTACTTCGGCGGCGGACCTCATGCAGATGGACTCCGTCACGACACCATCTCGATCACTACGGCGTCTGGCAAACCGCTGCTGACCATGCGTAGCTGGTCAATGTTCCCCAACCGGCCGGAAGCGTTCTCCGGCAGTGCAGAAACCACGCAAAAAGCCCATCCTGACTACCGTGTCTCTGCAGTTTTCGACTCGCCGGCTGATGAGCACTACTACGGGCTGGGACAACACCAACAGGGTTTTCTTGACCTCCGCGAACATCGCATTCAGTGCTGGCATGAGTACAACGCGATCGGCGGAGAGAGTGTCTGCGTTCCCTTCATGGTGTCGAGCCGCGATTACGGCCTGATCTGGGACAACCCCTCGAAAACCACCATTGACCTCGGTTTCAACTTGCAGAATGTCTGGTCGTCCGAGGTGGGAGACCGTGTTTCGTTTTTTGTCATCGCGGGCGATAGCAGCGACGAGATCTACAAGGGTTATCGTCAGCTCACCGGCGTCACGCATTTGTTGCCGAAGGCGGCCTACGGCTACATCCAGAGCAAGGCAATCTATCCCACGCAGGACCAGCTCATGGCCGTCGCGAAGGGGTATCGCGACCGCAACCTGCCGCTCGACGTGTTGGTGGTGGACTTCCTGAACATGACGAAGCAAGGCGAGTTGGATCTCGACCCGGCGCGATGGCCCGACCCAGCCGCGATGAACAAGAGGCTCAGTGGGATGGGCATCACAACGTTGTTGAGCGTGTGGCCGCATTTCGCTCCCGGCACGCGATATTACGACATGCTGCTCAAAAAGGGTTGGTTCATTCGCAGCTCCGACGGCACTCCGGACTTCGGTCACTTCAAGGATGTCATCGGTCCCAATATCGACACCACCAACTCCGCCGCTGCCAAGTGGTGGTGGGACGCGATCAGAGATCGCTATGTGAAGCCGTATGGCTTTAGTTACATTTGGCTGGATGAAACGGAACCGGACATCGATCCGGCCA
>JASHVE010000582.1 GCA_030039675.1 Acidobacteriaceae bacterium
ACTTCCGCAACGAGGGCGTGAGCACGCAGCACAATCCCGAGTTCACCATGCTCGAGTTCTATCAGGCCTATGCGAACTATCACGACCTGATGAATCTGACCGAAGAGCTGATGGGGTTTGTCGCCAGGGAAGTGAACGGGACGACGGTGACCGAGTTCAACGGGCACACGATTGATCTGCGGAAGTGGCAGCGGCTGACAATGCGGGAGGCGATTCGCACGTATTGGCCTGAAGAGGCTGATCTAGCGCCGTCGGCCGCGGAGTTCGATTTGGTGCAGGCGCTGCGAGCGCGGCTTCATGCAGGGATGGGCTCGCTGGAGAGCGCCGTTTGCGAAACGACGCGGCTGAGCCCCGACCGGATTGCAGAACTGAAGACAATTCACAGCGCGGTGACGGACGTTTACTACGATTCGATGAAAGGTGCGGCGATCGGCAAATCCATTTACAACCTGTTCGAAGCGGTGGTCGAGCCGTTTCTGATCCAGCCTACGATCATCTACGAGTACCCGACGGAGGTTTCGCCGCTCTCCAAGGCCAAGCCGGACGACCCGGAGCACGTGGAGCGCTTCGAGTTTTTCGCCGGAGGTTTCGAGCTGGGCAATGCCTTCAGCGAGCTGAACGATCCAGTGGAGCAGCACAAGCGCTTTGAGCAGCAACTTGCCGAGCGAGGCCGCGGCGACGATGAGGCGCATCAGATGGATGAGGACTATGTGCGGGCGCTGGCGTACGGGTTGCCTCCGACCGGCGGCGAGGGTATCGGGATTGACCGGCTGGTAATGCTGTTGACGGGGTCGAGGTCGATCCGGGATGTAATTCTCTTTCCGCTGATGAGAAATACAGGGAACAGGGATCAGGGATCAGGGATCAGGGGGACAGAGGAGTAGCTGTAGCGGTTTTCTATTCCGTGTTCCTTGTTCCCTGTTCCCTACTCCCTGTTTCCTTTCAACCCGAGCAAGGAGCTCAACCCACCTTTGAACATTCTCTTCGTCGGCGACATCTTCGGCAGCGCGGGACGCAGGATCGTGCGCGAGCACATCGGGCACCTGCGCAAGACTCATGACGTGGAGCTGACGGTGATCAATGCCGAGAACGCAGCGGGCGGGTTTGGCTTGACGCCGCAACTGGCCGAGGAGATTTTCGACCTTGGCGCCGACGTGCTCACCACCGGCAATCATGTGTGGGACAAGCGCGAGTTGATCGAATACCTGAACTCGGCTGCGCCGGAGAGCGATGTACGGGCGCGGCGTGTTTTGCGGCCGGCGAATCTGCAGGTGGGGCTGCCGGGTCACGGCATCTATGAAGGAATCACGCAGAGGGGCGTCGAGTACGCGGTCGTGAACCTGATGGGCCGGGTGTTTATGAACGGAACCAACGATCCGTTTCACGCGGCAAATGACCTCCTGAGCAAGATCAAGGCCAGGGTGATCGTTGTGGACTTCCACGCCGAGGCGACCAGCGAGAAGGTTGCGATGGGCTGGCATCTGGACGGACGCGTGACGGCGGTTCTGGGCACGCATACGCACATTCCAACTGCAGACGAGCGCGTGCTGCCGGGAGGGACGGCGTATCAGACCGACGTGGGCATGAGCGGGCCGTACGACAGCATCATCGGCGTGGAAAAAGACCTGGTGCTGCAGCGGTTTTTAACCGGGATGCCGGGCAAGTTCGAGGCTGCCAAAGGCAATCCCAAGCTGTGCGCCGCGCTGGTCGCCTGCGATGCAGCGACGGGACGGGCTTCGAGCATTCAGCGCATCATGCTGGGCGAGTAAGAGCGAATCGCAGTTCCCTTTCGACCTCGATGAGAGCAGGCTTTCGATTGCGGACCAGTTGCTGTCTCCGCTCAAGACGACAGTGTTCGAAAGCAAAAGGGCAGCCCGCGAAAGCGGACTGCCCGTGAAAATCCCAGGAGCGAACAGGACTACTTACATGCCTGCGTGGTGCGCGGCTGCCGGCCGGTGATGAACCGGAGCAGCTTTCTCCTTTTTCTCCAGTTGCAGGAAGCCGTCGCTCAGCACGATCTGCGCGGTCGCTTCCTTGCCGGCTGAGGCAGGAACCTGCGTGTAGGTGTCGTAGGTGCCGTCGAGTTCCGTAGCAGGCTGCAACTTGAGCTCGAAGCCTGAGGGTGGAGCATCCTTGCAGGATTCCGGTTCCTTCAAATTCACGATGAAGTCGGCGGTTTTGCTGTCTTTCGCGTCCTGAGTCACGGCCACGTTGACGACGGTGACAGCGGGTTCGATCGTCACTTTATGCGCCTTGTCGAGATCCTCGATTGCGGCAACGTCGGCGCCGGCGCCGTTGGACTGCAGGTAAGTAACTGCAGCGGCAGCGGTCGTGGGCGGAGGAGGAACCGCGCTGCAATCCGCCGGGGTGTTGAGCTTGACCACGTAATCTTTGGGCTTGGCGGCGGCGGTGGCGGCTACCGAAACCCTGAGCGCGGTGGCCTGGTCGCTGATGACGATGCCGGGAACTGGCGAGAGCTGGCCCTTGAGTACTGCCCAGAGCTTGGCCTGAGCATCTTTGGAGCCGTTGGCCAGGATGAACTCCTTGTCTTCGAGGTTCAGCTTGGTCAGATCGGGAGTGCTGGCCAGGACGTTGTCCACAATCTCAGAAGGCGTGGGAGCGGGCTTGATGGTGAACGCGGCAGACGGAAAGAGCGACGCGGTCGCCGCGGTCTTGACCTGGTCGAGACCATCCAAGCCGCCGTGGTAGCGCTTGTACCAGTATTCGAGCTTGGGCTCGATCTGCGACTTGTATTGCGCAGGCGCGAAGTTCCAGGCGCGGGCGTAGAACCAGATGGCTTTGACGACGTCCTTTTTGTCGCTCGGCTTGGCGAGTGCTTCGGCCAGATTCAAGGTATCGCCAAGAGCCTGGCCCGATGTGGTCTGACCGGGAGGATAGAGCATCAGCTCCTTGGTGTACTGATCGATCGCGCCCGCGTAGTCCTGCTTGGCAAGGACATCGTCGAGCGCAATGGCAGAGTAGAAGACCGGATAGACCTGGTCCGTCATCTTCTTCCAATCGGCATCCGACATACCCTCCGCCTTGGAGGCAGTGAGACCTTTCTGGGCGAGGGTAGCGGCATCGTCGCAAGGCGACGGGTCAGACAGCTTTCCGGTCTGCGGATCTACATTCTTTTGGCACTCGCTCTTCTTGACATAAACCGAGAAGAAGATGGCCTTCATATTATTGGGATCGACCTGCAACAGGCGGGAGGCCGCGCTAAGGGCCTTATCGGGCTGGTTC
>JASHVE010000583.1 GCA_030039675.1 Acidobacteriaceae bacterium
GAAGGTCTTCACCGAAGGCTCGGGAACCCAGATCTTCAGTACTACGTTTGCCCAGTGGTCGGCGCGCGAGGCGCTACGGAGGGCGCAACCTCTGACTCTGCTCGTTCGATTCGCGCCAAGGCAAAGCGTGCGGCCGATGAATGATCTGCTCTCAGACTCGCAAGCCAAGCCGGAGCTTGACTTCACAGGATCGCTCGTCGATGCCGATATGGGCGCCTACTACCACTGGATCAATCAGCAGCGTCTGCCGGGCGCTTCGCAGTCGGTTTTCCTGGCGTGGTTTGAGGATCACCAGCAAGCGATTGTCGTTTCGCCGGCACTACCCCGCGAAGTGGAATCGCAATCGGCGATCGACCTTGGAAGGCTTCTTGAGCTTGCTTTGAGTTGATGCAGGGCATCGCATGGCTCACTTTGATCGCCATCTCCGCTGTGTCGCGAATGAAAAAATAAGGCAGTCTTCATCTTGGAGAGTGAGTCTGCGGCCCATCCGGGTGACTGAACGAACAACTGATCAAGCCGAGAAGACTGAAACATCGTGAAAGGGAAGGGTGGAATGAAATCACTTTCTCGCCGAGACTTGCTCAAATCGTCGCTGCTCGCGCCCGCGGCGGTTGCCGCGCAGCCTTTAAAGTCGCTTGATGCAGCTCTTCCGGCGGCGGTTGAAACTGCGGGCCCGCTGTCGACCAGCGCCTCGCCCGCGGCTGTGTCCAGCACCGCCGAACCCGGAGCGGGCCGCCAACGCCTGCTGCTCGACTTTGGCTGGCGTTTCCACTTCGGGCACGCCAGCGATGCAAGCAAAGATTTCGGATTCGGCAGCGGGCGCTCGGGAAACTTTCAGAAGACAGGAAATTTTTTGCCTGCCAGTTCACTGGCTTTCGATGACGGCAACTGGATACCCATCGATCTGCCGCACGACTGGGCCATTGAATTGCCCTTCGTTAACGATCCGGCGCTCGCAAGCAAAGGCTTCCACCCACTGGGCCGGGACTATCCGGAGACGAGTGTCGGCTGGTACCGGCGGGTCTTCGAACTTGATGAAGCCGATAAAGGTAAGAGCATCTCGCTTGAATTCGACGGCGCTTATCGGGAGACGATGGTCGTGTTGAACGGTTTCTACATTGGCCGCCACAGTGGCGGTTACGACCCGTTTCGCTTCGACATCACCGACTTTGCCAACCCCGGTGGCCGCAACGTGTTGCTTGTTCGTGTTGACGCTACCTTATCAGACGGCTGGTTCTATGAAGGCGCGGGAATCTATCGGCACGTGTGGCTGGTCAAGACCAATCCAGTGCACGTCAAGCAGTGGGGCACTTTTGTTCGTTCTGAAATCAAGCCGGCTTCGGCTGGTCTGTCGATTCGCACTGAACTCGTGAACGATACGAGTGAAGCCAAGGATGCCCGTGTTGTTTCTACGATCCTCGATCCAGACGGGAAAGAAGTGGGCAAATCTGTCACTGCTTCAGTCTCGATCGCCGCTGCTGGTGGTGAGCAGGCAGTTGAACAGAAAATTGCGGTCAGCCAGCCTCGACTGTGGTCGCTCGAAGAACGTCATCTTTATTCTCTCGTCACAGAAGTTCGCTCCGGTGGCGATTTGGTTGACCGCTATGTGACACCCTTTGGTATCCGCTCCATCGAGATGGATCCATCGCGCGGCCTGTTGCTGAATGGGAACTCCGTAAAGCTGAGGGGAACCTGCAACCACCAGGATCACGCGGGCCTCGGAGTCGCCTTACCGGACTCAGTTCAGTACTTCCGCATCCGCAAGCTCCAGGAGATGGGCTCCAACGGACTGCGCACTTCACACAATCCACCCACTCCGGAACTGCTCGATGCATGCGACGAGCTCGGCATGCTGGTCTTCGCTGAGACCCGCATGATGTCATCGAACCCCGAAGGCCTCGCGCAGTTCGAAAATCTTGTTCGGCGTGACCGCAATCACCCCAGCGTCTTCATGTGGTCGATGGGCAACGAAGAGGGCACTGCCAATTCTGAACGCGGTGTTGGAATCCTGACTGCAATGAAGGCATTGGCCTACCGTCACGATGGATCGAGACCCGTTTCCATCGCGCCGACCGGTGCAATCGGAACAGGCGGACTGGCTGTTGGCGACGTCGTCGGCTATAACTACCAAGATCCGCAGGCGGCGGCGTTCCATAAAGCTCATCCCGATCGGCCGGTGATCGGCACCGAAACCGTGAGCGCCGTCTGCACACGCGGAATTTACATTACTGATCCTGACAAGGGATTCGTCAGCTCCTACGATCCGTACACCACGACGGGCCGCGCCTCGGCTGAGGGTTGGTGGCGTTTTTGCGATGCGCAGGATTGGTTGGCCGGTGGTTTCGTCTGGACTGGTTTTGATTATCGCGGCGAGCCATCGCCGAACGAATGGCCGAATATCAGCTCTCAGTACGGAATCATCGATACCTGCGGTTTTCCTAAAGACACATTCTTCTATTACCAATCCTGGTGGACACAGGATCCCGTACTTCACATCTTTCCTCACTGGAACTGGCCAGGCTACGAGGGCAAAAAGATCGCGGTTTGGGCCCACTCCAATATGGATAAGGTTGAGCTTTTTCTGAACGGCCAGAGTCTTGGGATCCAAGAGGTGGAGAAGAACCAGCATCTGGCGTGGACTGTCGAGTACGCCCCCGGCACACTCGAAGCCCGTGGCTATAAAGATGGAAAGCTCGCCCTCACTACGCGGCGCGAGACAACAGGCGCTCCCGCCGTGATCGTTCTTTCCGCCGATCGAAAGGAGATCGCTGCGGACGGTGAAGATGTTGCAATGTTCGCGGTAGAAATTCACGACGCGAACGGCCGTATCGTTCCCGTCACCAGCAACGAGATTGCTTTCAAGGTTCGAGGTGAAGGCAAACTCATCGGGACGGGCAACGGCGATCCGACGGACCAAGCCGCCGACAAAGGATCGTCACGCAAGGCTTTCGGCGGCCTCTGTATGGCCGTTGTGCAATCGGCGAAGACCGCAGGAACTATTACGGTTGAAGCCAGCTCTCCCGGTCTTGCACCTGCGACACTCGCCGTCGACACAAAAGCAGTGACACTTCGCCCGCAGATGCCTGTATGGGAGCGCGAAATTCCGCAAGGCGGTGGTGCGAGCGGCCTTTGGCGCCCTGAACGCGAATCGATCGCACAGATTCTCACGCTCTCTCAGCAAGGCGAGAAGCTGACAGGTTCAGCCGAGGGATTCGGAGGCAGTTGGGCCGGTGGAAATGACTCCGCGAACTCGATCGAAGAAGGTTCGGCAAGCGGCGACAAGATCAGCTTCAGGATTGGCGATATTACATACTCGGGCGCGGTTGATAGCGACCGAATGGAGCTCATGCGATCATTCCGCTCGCCCCGGCGCTCTTTCCCGAACCCAACTGAACTTGCCGACAAGAGTCTGGCTATCGGTCCAGCTCCGGACGGTTCCGATCCTTCGCGCGGTC
>JASHVE010000584.1 GCA_030039675.1 Acidobacteriaceae bacterium
TGAGCCAGCAAAGCGATGTGCATCTGGGCCGCATGGACACACCCATCCTCGCGTTGCCCATGGGTGCTTTGATCCAGAAGACTCACGGGCCGGATGCGAAGCGCTTTTTAATCGAGCTGCACAACCGGTTCGCCTTCCCGGTCGCCTGCCTCGTGCTGATGCTTGTGGGTGTGCCACTCGGCGTTTCCTCGCGCCGCGGCGGCAAGAGTTCCGGATTCGTATTTACGATTCTGCTGGTTTTCTTTTATTACTTTCTGTCTTCCACCGGTATCGCTTTGGGCCGGCAGAACAAGCTCCCGGTATTCCTTGCTGTCTGGTCAGCCAATCTGCTCTTTGCGGCTGCAGGCGTCTTTCTGCTTTGGCAACTGGCCACCGGAGGCCGGCTGCTCAGCGCGATTGCCGGCTGGTTCTCGCGTTCGCCCAAGCCTGCTGCTCAGCCCAAGACAAATGGGGCGCCGCTCTCCGGGATACTCGACAAGCTCCAGCCGCGCTCGTTCGCAGCGGCGAAAGCCCGATCGCGCAATGCATTCCCGCGCATCCTCGACGAATACGTCATTCGCGAATTTGTCACCATGTTTCTTCTGGTGGAGTCCGGGTTCGTTTTGCTGATGATTGTCTTTACGTTTTTCGATCTTGTGGGCGACATTCTGCGCAACCACATTCCGCTCACCATTGTCGGCGCTTACCTGGTGAATCTCACCCCCAGCATGATCTACCAGATCGCGCCGCTTGCCGTGCTCATTGCCGCACTGGTCACCTTTGGCGTGCTGAACCGCAACAGCGAGATTATTGCAATGAAGGCAACGGGCATCAGCCTCTACCGGCTGGTGATTCCCATTACCGCAATCGCGACGGCGCTGGCCGTGAGTCTGTTTCTCTTCGACCAGTATTATCTGCCCCAGGCCAACCGCAAGCAGGAAGCGCTGCGCGCGACCATTAAGGGCCGTCCACCGCAAACCTTTCTCCAATCGGAACGGAAGTGGATCTTTGGCCAGTCGCACGCTGGCGAACCGGGCCGCATCTTCTATTACCTGTTCTTCGATCCGGATCGCAAGGAATTTGCGAATCTCTCTATCTTTGAGTTTGATCCCCATTCGTTTGAGCTCACGCGCCGCATCTTCGCGGCCCGTGTTGTGTGGGATGCGGATTCCAGAGCCTGGCGGTTTGAGAATGGATGGGTATGCGATATTCGTGGCGCGAACGTGACCGCTTATCGCGACTTCACG
This sequence comes from Acidobacteriaceae bacterium, assembly GCA_030039675.1. Lineage (GTDB taxonomy): Bacteria > Acidobacteriota > Terriglobia > Terriglobales > Acidobacteriaceae > Telmatobacter. The sequence continues at coordinate 1,227 of JASHVE010000584.1, forward strand.
CAGAGTACATTCCCTGAGATCCAGGAAGCTCCTGATTACTTCACCAAGGAAGACCTCGAAGCGCAGGAGATGAACTTTGGCCAGCTCGACCACTATATTCGCGATCTGCGCCAGAGTGGCTTTGACACCATGCGTCTCCGCGTGGCGCTGTGGCACAAGCTTGCCTATCCGCTGGTTGCCGTGGTGATGGTGATTCTGGCCATTCCCTTCGCGCTGTCCATGGGCCGGCGCGGCTCACTGACCGGCATCGCCGTCGCGATAGCGGTCGCGCTTACCTATTTCGTGGTGGATGGGCTGTTTGGCGCGCTCGGTAACGTCAATTACATGCCCGCAGCCGTTGCCGCCTGGTCCTCTGATATTTTATTCAGTTTGGTGGGCAGCTATCTGTTGCTGCGCACGCCTACCTAGCACGTGCCTTGGCCCGATAGGTGGCGGACAAAACCTCGTACAATAGATTCATGCTCGGCGATCTGCGCCCACTCTTCGGGTATATGCGCCGCTACCGGAGCGGGTACGTGCGCGGCACTCTGGCTTGCGTCTGCACTAACCTCATCGCGGTACAGTTTCCCAATGTTCTGGGCCGTGCAGTCGACGCTCTGGGCAAAGAGGTCACCCGCGAGAAGATCTTCTTCTTCGCCGCGCTGCTGGTGGCCATTTCGCTAGGCAAAGGGATCTTTCTCTACGCACAGCGCTGGATTCTCATCGGCATTTCGCGCGACATCGAGTTCGATATTCGCAACGATCTCTTCCGCAAGCTCGAAGCTCAGGACTCGGGCTTCTATCAGCGCTACCGCACCGGCGACATCATGGCGCGCATGACCAACGACCTGAATGCCGTGCGCATGCTGCTGGGGCCGGCGCTGATGTACAGCGCCAACACGATCTTTCTCACTGTATTTGCGCTGGTGTTCATGCTGCGCTACAGCCCCTATCTGACGCTTGTGGCGCTGGCGCCCATGCCGGTGGCAAGCATCCTGGTGCAATACTTCGGCAGCCGCATTCACACGCGCTTCGAGCGCATTCAGGCCAGCTTTTCTGACATCTCCGCGCAGGCCCAGGAAAACTACTCCGGCGTGCGCCTCATCCGCGCCTTCGCCCGCGAGGAATCCGAGATCGGTCGCTTCGAGCGGCTCAACCGCGAATACATTGCCCGCGCGCTGCGGCTCGTGCAGCTGATGGGCATGTTGTGGCCGACGCTGGAGTTCGTGCTCGGCGTCTCGATGATCATAACGCTGCTGGTCGGCGGCCATCAGGTTCTCGCGCACCGGATCACGGTAGGCGATTTCGTCGCGTTCAACACGTACATGATTCTGCTCATCTGGCCCATCATCGCGGTGGGCTGGGTGATCAATATCTTTCAACGGGGAACCGCTTCGGTGAAGCGCATTCAGGAACTGCTCGATGCAGAACCGGCCATTAACGATACCCCTGCTGATCCATCGATAGAAGCGGATACTGTGCTGAAAGGGGAGATCGAGTTTCGCCATCTCAGCTTCCGCTACGGCAGTGCACCGGTGCTCCAGGACATCTCGCTGCGCATTCCAGCCGGTTCCAGTCTTGCCATTGTCGGGCCCACGGGTTCAGGAAAGTCTACGCTCGTCAACTTGATCGCCCGGCTCTACGAAGCGCCGGAGGGAACGCTCCTGGTCGATGGCCGGCCGGTGCGCGAGTATCCTCTCGCCGTGCTGCGGCGCAACATCGGCATGGTGCCGCAGGAGACGTTTCTTTTTAGCGAGACGGTTCGCGAAAACCTCGCCTTCGGCGCGCCTGGGGCTGGCGCAGAGGAGCTTCTAGAAGCCGCCGAAGCGGCGCACATCCGCCAGGAGTTCGAAGAGTTTTCGCAGGGCTTTGAGACCATGGTGGGCGAGCGCGGCATGACGCTCTCAGGCGGCCAGAAGCAGCGCTCGGCCATCGCTCGCGCTTTGCTGCGGCGCCCGCCCATCCTCATTCTCGATGACGCGCTGGCCAGCGTGGACACCTACACGGAAGAACGCATTCTCGGTGGCCTGCGTGCGTACATCGCGACAGCAACGACCATCCTAATTTCGCATCGTGTCTCCACGGTGCGCAACGCCGACCGGATTGCGGTGCTCGACCACGGCCGAATCGTGGAAGTAGGTCGGCACGAGGAACTTCTCGAACGGGAAGGGTACTACGCCAGCCTCTATCAGAAGCAGCAACTGGAGGAAGAACTCACCGTAGCCGGTTGAGGTGCATCAGGCCGTCCAGGATGCGCCGCTTGCTGGAGGGCTGAGCGTTTGTCGGGAGCCCAGATTGGCGTCAGGATCCCTTGCAACCTCGCGCCATGCATCGCGCACATTCCGCACGCACTCGATTGCGTGTTCGAACTTTGCATCCGACGCTGACTGCGACGCCTGCAGGATCTGCGCGAAGATAGAGGCATAAAACTCACTCAGTGCCTGTGCCGGCCGGCCGCCTACATCCATCCGCAGCCGCGCCTGCAGGTGGAGGACGATGTCCAGGGCGCGCTTCACTGCAGCTCTGCGCCCATCCTCATCGCCCTGCTCCACTGCGTCCAGGGCCTTGTACAGAAAGCGGATCATTCCGTCATACAACGCGACGACGAGGTCAACGGCTGAAGCCCCTTCCAGTGCATGTTCCCGATAACTCCCCATGAAGATGAAAACTCCTTACAGGCTTGGATATATAGCAGATGAAGTTCTTCAGCCGTTTGCGTTCTCGTTATAGCCGGTGATCGCCGAATAAAGTTCGTTCACGCCCTGCAACTGCGACGGCAGCTGCTGGAGTATCTGATTGGCTTGATTCAGCTCCGTCGTCAGGCTCGCCTGCTGAACCGAAATGTAGCTCTGCTCCTTCGAGATCTCTGCATTCAGGGTGGATTCCGTGCCGCTGTTGGCGCTTTCGGCCAGAGCCAGAATTCCGGTGGAAGTGCTTGTGCCCGCGTTTGTCAGCGTGTTGGCAAAGCTTTGCCCCCAGCCGTTCGCATTCTGAAAAAAACCCACCACACCGCTGTAGTCCGAGTTGAGCAGGGAATCGAGCGAGTTGGAATCGAAGGTCAGCGAGCCGTCGTTGTTCACGCTGATGCCCAGGCTGGTCAGGCCGGTGACATCCGAACCGCTGCCGTTGTAATTCAGGGCCGTGTTGGTCGTCTGGTCGACGATCGATGAAGTGACCGTGAGCGCGCCGGCCGAGCCGGCAGTCTCCGAGAACAGCTCCAGCTGCGACCCGTTGCTTGAAGTCACGACGTTCGCCGTCAGGCCAATGTCCGCGGAGTTGATTGCCGAGGCGAGACTGGCCAGCGTGCCGCCTGCAGCAGGCAGGCTTACTGTTTGTGCCGTACCCGTGCCGACCTGGATCGAGATCGAGCCGGTCAGCGTGTCGCTCGCATTCGCGATGGCATCCAGATACCCGTTGGGATTCTGCGTATCGAGACCGCTCAGGAGCTGCTCCTGCAGCAGGGAAAGCGTTGGCGATCCGAACAGCGGCTCGGGTGTCCCCGAACTCGTGTCACCCTGCTGCGTGTTCAGCGCACTGATCAGCGAGTTGTAGTCGGTCACGAACTGGTTCACCGTGCTCTCAACGTCGCTATTGTCGTTGCCGATGATCACCTGCACGGGATTGGAGGAAGACGACAGCAGTTGAAACGTGACGCCGGGAATCAGATTCGAAACCGTGTTCGAAGCGCTCGACAGGTTCACGCCGTCGACCGTCAGGCTGGCGTTTGCGCCGGAGACAGCCGTTGTATAGCTGAGGGCCGCGTTCGAGTTGCTTGTATCAATGATGGAGTTTGCGCTGACCGAGATGTCTCCGTTAGCGCCTGAGGTGCCGGAGACCAGGCTCAGCCGCGAACCGGTCGCGTCAGTCAGCACGCTGGCCGAGATGCCCACGCCGGAAGCATTGATCGCCGCCGCGAGACCGGACAGCGTGTCGTTCGACGAATTCAGCGTGATCGTCTGTGCGGCGCCGCTGCCCACCTGGAGCGTGATGGACCCTGATAGTGCGTCCGAGGCATTGGCAATCGCAGTCAGGTAGCCGCTCGACGTTTGCGCCAGGCTGTTCACCACCACGGTGTGCGCGCCGGCGGTTGCGGACGAGGACGCCGACGTCAGCTCCAGCACGTTGGTGTTGGAGCTGGAGCCGGTCTTCTGCGCCAGAATTCCCTGAAAGTCGGTGAGCTGGCTCAGATCGTTCGAGAGATTGGAAAACAGCGTTCCCAGGTTCGAGATCACTGCATCCTGGCTCTCCAGGGTTGACAGCTGTGTCTTCCACGGCGTCTCCACGTTCTGGAGATTGGCCACGATCTGCGATACGGTTGAGCTCACGTCGAATCCCGCCCCGCTGGTCGGCGACCCAAAACTCAGCCCGACTGTACCCATCCAGCCCTCCCGCGAATCCTCAAGCAGCCGTCCATCCAGGCGGATTTATGCCAGATTGGAAAAAGCTCATACCCAGGATCAAAATGCCGGAGCGTAAGGAAAGGCGCCCTGTTTTGGACGCCCTTCCTGCGCCGCTTCCTTGCATTCCGGCGATCAGAAGTCCATCGCCGGAAACATGCACTACTGCAGCAGCTTCGTGACTTCCTGCTGCATGCTGTTGGCCTGCGCCAAGGCCGAGATGCCGGTCTGGCTCAGGATTTCGTACTTCGACATGTTCGAGGTTGCTGCGGCGTAGTCGGTCGCCTGCACCGCGTTTTGCGCGGACTGCACGTTCTCTGACTGCGTGCTCAACACCTGACTCACGGAGTTCAGCGTGTTGATTTGCGCACCGATATAGCCGTCCTGCGCCGCAACGTCGCTGATGGCTTGATTCAGATCGTTCAGCGCGGTCTGAGCAGTCGACTGGCTGCTCAGGGACGTGGTGCTTAGGTCCGCACCGGCCGAGTCTGTATAGCTGATTGTCGCGGTCCCGCCGGTTCCCGCAGCAAAGGCGCCGGCTGTGGTTTCGGCGTCTGCAACGGCCGTAGCCGCCGCACTGTTGGTGACTTCGTTGTCGAAGGTGGTGGTGGTTGGGGCAGCTCCCGTTCCTACCGAGCCCGAGATAATGATGCCCGTCTCGGAAGCCGAAGCGCCCGTAAGACCGGCCTGCGACCCAGTGCCGAAGGTGGCCGTCAGGCCCAGGCCTGCGCCGTTGATGGCAGAGATCAGGCCGCTGACCGAGTTGGCGTAGATCGTGCCCGTTCCCGCGCTGATGGTGGTGGTGGCCGTCGAACCGTCAGGCCGCAGATAACTTACATCGATGGTGCTGGTCACGCCGCCCGATCCGCCGGTGAGTGTGTCGGTGGATTGCGCATTGACGGTCGCGCTCGACAGGTTGACGAACACGCTCTGGCCGCCCGTGTAGGCCATCGCGCCGCCGGTGTCGCCCACGTTGGAGGAAGACAGGCTGCGGATGTTCAGAGAATCGATCGAGGAACCCTTCGCGGAAGAATCGCCGGTGTAAATATCAGTCGTGGTGTTGAAGACTGCATTTTGGTTGTACGTGGTTGTTGTGCCGATGTTGCTGATTTCCGACAGAATCGACTGGTACTCCTGATTAGCCGCCGCATCCTGCGAGCTGTTGAGGGTGCCGTTCGAGGCTTCGGTAGCCAGCGTAACGGCCCGGTTGAGCAGGCTTGTCACTTGCGAAAGAGCGCCGTCGGCCACTTGCAGAAGGCCTACCCCCTCGGTTGCGTTGGTTTGCGACTGCGTCAGGGCCTGTTGATTGGCCTGCAGACCATTGACGAGCGAAAGGCCGGCCGCGTCGTCGGCGCCGGAGTTGATCCTGGAACCGGAAGACAACTGCTGTAGAACGGTCGACAAGCTGTTGTTGGTGTTGTTCAGATTATTTTCCGCATACACTGCGGACAGATTATTTAAGACACCCAGGGACATGGGTTTCTCCTTTATCGATGCGTGGATTTGCGGCCCTATCGCGCGCGAGCGCTCCCTTTATCTATTACCCTGGGCTGCTGCTTTCGGCTCGTGGGTCCGCCGCATCTGGCCCGTTCTTCGGCGAGGGGTTTGGGGACTTTAGAATCGCGCCCGGAGTGTCCTGTTCTGTACAGCGCGCACGTTACCTCTGAGTTTTGACCTCTTATCGCCGCGAGTCGATAAGCACAGAATGGGAGTTTCCCCACAATGATTGAATTGACACGCCTCAACGGCAAACCCATGGTGCTGAACAGCGACCTGATTAAGACAGCTGAAGCTTCCCCGGACACCATGCTGACGCTGATTAACGGAGAAAAGCTGATTGTGCGTGAAGGGCTGGAAGAAATCGTCGAGCGCGTGCTGGCGTATCGCGCGCGGCTGCTTGCTGCCGTAACCCGGCGTCTGCCGGATGCGAGCGACGCCCAGCGCGTGGTTGCATTTTCCAGTCTTGATCTTGCCGAGCAGCGCAACGCGGCGCCGAAACGGGATCCTTACGTCTAGCGAGAGTCATCGAGCCGCTTTTACTCACTGAACTATCGGCCGGCGGGAGCAGTTCATGGACAAAGGAAGCATTGGCGGAGTCTTTCTGGCGATGGCCGGCATACTGGCCGGTCTGTTGATGGAAGGCGGCAACCTCGGCCAGATTCTGCAGCCAACCGCGGCGCTGATTGTCTTTGGCGGCACACTTGGCGCTGTGCTTCTCCAGTTTCCGCTTACCACGGTGCTTGCCGCCTTCCGCAGTCTGATTCATATCTTTGCCGCGCCGCGCAAGCGCGATGGCCAGCTGATCGGCATGTTGGTTGGCT
>JASHVE010000585.1 GCA_030039675.1 Acidobacteriaceae bacterium
TGCGCATTGTCACCTGGTTCGAGGAGCGCTATCCACGTTTTCGCGGGCTGAATTTGACCCTCGGCGTGCGCGAAGGTATCATCAAGCACTCGCGCGACTACTCTGCTACCGAGCATCCAGAACTAGCCGAGTATTTCCTGGATGAGTTTCCTCCGCTGGAGGCCCAACTCATCGACTTGGCCGACGAGATCGCGTACCTGACCGCCGACCTGGATGATGGGCTCGATTCGGGGATTCTCAATCTGGAACAGGTTCGCGAGGCGGTGCCCCTCTTCCGCGGCTTTCACGAGGCCGCGCTGAGGAATTTCCCCGATGCGGCGCCAAGGCCGGCCGTCTACGATGCGCTGCGGCGCCTGTTGAACGCCCTTGTATCCGACCTGCTGAGCGAAGTGCATGCGCGGGTCGCGCAACTGGGCGCTTCCACGCTGGCCGACATTCGCCGCGCTCCAGCACGCGTGGCGGCGTTCAGCCCGGAGATGGACTCCGTGCGCACCGGCGCGAAGAATTTTCTTTATGCCAGCTTTTACAACTCACCCGATATGGAGGAAGTGCATCGCCATGCGGAGCGAGTGGTAACCGATCTCTTCGCGACGCTCATGCACGAACCGGCGCTCATGCCCGAAGATCACCAGGCGCGGATTCTCACCGAAGGATTGGCGCGCACCGTGACCGACTATATCGCGGGAATGACAGACAGCTACATTGAGCAGCTGTGGGCGCGGTGCCGGACGCAGTGACTTCCGATCGTCATTGCACCGTTCCCTTAGGCCGCAAGCGCCGCATATCCAATGCGCAGGCGACCGCATTCTGTGCGTTCAACCGAAGATTGTCGGACGCCGCCCAAAGCCACAGCCGTCCAACGCCGCCGGAGTGCCGTCCAGCCGGCTCGGAACGCAATCGCACCAGCAGGTCGTTCTGGCCGGTTGCAGCGAGGTTCGACGGAGAATCCGTGTCTTCGAGCACGAGGTCCACATGCTCGCCACTCAGCGCCTCTTCTAAATCCACCAGTTGAACGGGCCGTTCCAGCTCGACCGCGATAGAAAAGGTGTGGCCGTGAAAGACGGGAGCATGTACCACCTGAAGCGCCAGTGCAGGCCATCTGCCGCCGCCGAGTGCTTCATAGTGACGGCGAATCCGCGCTTCAGCCGAGGCGAGGTCAACGGTAGAGGCCTCGCCCATGGCGCTGAGCAGATTGTAGGCGACCTGCGCGTCGTAGATGGCGCGGGGCAGCGACTGAAAACTGAGCAGGCTCACCGTCTGCTGATGCAGCTCATCCATGGCGGCGCGGCCAAACTCGCTGGCCGGCTCGAGGACTGTGGCCGCGGCAAAACGCACCGGAGCGGCCTTCTGCAGGCGCTCCATCAGCAATCCAATCGCTATGGCCGCGGGATGTGCAGGGACCACAGCCGGCGTGAGAAGATCCACCGAGGCTGCGTCGGGACCCAGCCAGGGAGCGTGAATCAGCACACCGGTCTCCCGGTCGAGCGCGCCGGAAAGATCGAGCACCGTTGAGCCCGCCTGCTGCGCCCGGCGCCAATGGCTGAGCGTGAGTTTTTCCGTGCCGCAGAAGAAGGTGAAGTCGGCGCGGTCGAATGCGTCAGCGCTGATAGCCTGAATGAACGTGACCTCGTCGCCCACCTGGTCAAGCTGCCCCTGCGCCTGTTCCTCATCCAGCAGCGCAAAGTTGGCCGCAGCCAGCGGCGATTCCGAGAGAACGTCCTTCAATTCGCGGCCCAAAAGGGTTGAAGCTCCGGCAATGGCAATCTTGAACACGGGCATCCTTCTCAAGAAGTCCGCATATAGCGGAGTTGACGAGTCAGCGGGTGCAAGTACGGGTGCGAGGGGTCAATCGTGCGTGAGACAGTGTGATCGAAAGCTAGTCGGTAAATCTTGGTCCATAGGGATCGGGCCCGGTTGCGGCGCTCTGGGAGAGTTCGGCTTCCGGTCTTCGACGGCGACGCCGCGACCAGCTGTAGGCCGCTCGCGCCCAGATGCCGGAGAACATATAAGCCAACGCGAGCAAAAAGATCACCACGTTGGAGTAGCGCAGCGTGATGTAGGCTACCACGGCCAGCAGCGCGAGCAACTGGAAGGGGTGCTGGCGCGAGAGATTAATCTCTTTGGCCGACCAGAAGCGCCAAGTACTGACCATCAGGAATCCGCATAGCCCCACCAGGATTAGCCACGGGATCGAAATCCACCACGACTGCACGGGAATTCCGTAGCACAGATGAATCGTTGCCGCCAGCAGCCCCGCCGCAGCGGGAATCGGCATCCCCACAAAATATTTGCGGCCAGGCCGGCCGGGATTGCGCGGTTGGGCCTCGTGGCTGATGTTGAACCGTGCCAGCCGGGAAGCGCCGCAGAGGAGAAAGAGAAAGCAGATAAATGCGCCGGCCTGGATGAGGTGTTGCCGCAACTGCGGCTCGAGAGACTGAGGGAGAAAATGGACCCCCCACACGAAGGCCAGGAGGCTGGGCGCTACACCGAAGGCAACCACGTCGGCCAGGGAATCCAGCTCGCGGCCGAAGTCGCTAGTCGTATTCGTCATGCGCGCAATGCGGCCATCGAGAGCATCGAAGGGAATGGCGAAGAGAATGGCGATCGCGGCCCAGTCGAGATGCGACTCGGCGTTGCCGCTGATTGCGGCGATGGTCTGCGTAACGGAGAAATACCCCGCGCCGATATTTCCTGCCGTAAACAGTGAAGGCAGCAAGTACATGCCGCGGCGCAGACGCGCCTGGTGTCTCGCTCTGACCTGGTCCGGGTCGTGATGATTCACGCGCCGTCCCCCCGGTGCATTGCGGCGAGCACGCTTTCGCCGCCTTTCACCCGCTCGCCGACCTTGACGCGCAGGATTGCATTCGCAGGAAACAAAACGTCAACCCTGGAGCCGAATTTGATGAGACCGACCCGCTCGCCGCGCGCCACGGTCTGGCCCTCACTATAACGGAATACGATGCGTCGCGCCAGCAACCCGGCAATCTGTTTGAACGTCACCTCGATTCCCGCGTCGGAGCCCTGACCGAGCATCGTCACAACATTCTGCTCGTTACGCTCGGCGGAGTCGGGGTTCATCGCATTGAGATATTTGCCGGTCTGGTAATGGACACTACTCAACACGCCAGTGATCGGCGCGCGATTTATGTGGACGTCAAAGACGCTCAAAAAAATGCTGATCCGCTGACGGGGACCTGTGGGTGTCGTGATGACCGCGGTCTCGGTCACCAGACCGTCGCCGGGCGAAACGATGAGCCCGGAACCGGTTGGAATCCTGCGGTCAGGATCGCGGAAAAACCACAGAAAAAAGCAAGCCAGAAGCGCCGGCACGATTGCCCACATCCAATTGTCTGTCAACCAGATCAGCACCGCCGCAACGGCCAGCAGACTTGCCCCATAGATGTAACCGTCGCGAACCATCATCCCAACGATTATACGGTCATCTGCATCGCGCTGGTGCGGATGGAGCGCACACGCCCCTTAGGACACATTCCCCGCGCCCGTCGCTCGCTAAATTGTCCGCAAAAGACCTAGACCGCGGCCGGAATTCGGCGCTCAAGCGCGTAAATTAGATCTTTGGCGTGCAATTTGAGCTTCTTCAAGCGCACTTCTTCCAGCTGTTCGTCTGTACTGAGATAGGGCTTTTGAAGCAATTCTTCCAACCGCTGAGCATAGCGATGGTGTTCGGCGTGAAGGCGATCAATCTCTTCGCTCAGCGTGGCATCCTTTACTTCATCCATCAAGCACCTCCGGTCCCGCGACCCAAACGGCCGACCGTTTGTCACAGAACACTAACATATACCGCCGTCGAGGGAGGATGGGCAAGCGGGTAGACGGCAAAAAGTAACGAATGCCTGTGAATTTCGGGAATAAAACCCGTCAGGCGTGATGGCAGTCACGAAGGCTGGTGACAAGACGGGATAGTCCGTGTGTTCTTTCAAAACCGGGCTGGGCTGCGCAGGTCAGATCAGCTGCAGAGACATCAAAACTGCATCCTCTTGCGGATCAATGTAGTAGCGGGTGCGAATTCCAGTCTGCTTGAAGTTTTGAGCCCTGTAGAAGCGGATCGCGGGGTGGTTGGAGGCGCGTACCTCAAGTAGCAGCTCCTGCACGCGGACCTGCTGGAGCTCTCTGACCAACGCCGCCAAAAGTTGCCGACCCACCCCGCAGCGCTGGAAGCGCGCTGCCACGGCGATGGTTTCGAGCTCGGCTTCGGGCGGAACGAGGCTGGCGAGGGCGAAGCCGACCACCTCTCCGCGGCCGCGATCGCACACGACCAGCGCGATGCGTGGGCGCACGGAATCAGCCCTTAAAGCCTCCTCGTAGAGCTGCCGGGGCCAATGGGGCGCTTCCTCAAGCACGCTGGCGAGGTTGATGACGCTGTCGAGATCGCCTTCGGCCAAGCGCCGGATTTCGAGCTCGCCCGGTTCGAAGCTCATGGCCTTTGCGGTTCCACGCAAGGCTCGCGGAAGATCTCAGCGTCGGAGCGGCGCAGATAATGGCCGTCGAGGACGGCCAAGTCGACGCTCGCGCCCGCAATCAAGCGGGACTCACCCAGCCGCAGCGCATCTACAGCTATGGGCGGCGTAGTCCAGGCCACCTGCGTCTCCGGCCATGCGGCGGCGAGCATACCGGCTGCGGCGTCTTCGCACACGGCGACGCGCAAAGGCACCCGATGGATCGCAGCAAGCTCCTGAAGGCCGGCGAGACACTCCACGGGGTCGCGGCCCGTGCGCTCCAGCCGCAAAAAGAGCTCACTCCGATGGGCATCGAGCGCCGACGACGGGGTCCCTGCCTTCCGAGAAAGAACCTGAAGCCGCGAGAGGGCTACCACCGGCAATCGCCCCGTTTCAGCCAGACCTTTCACTGCGCTCAAGCCGACGCGCACCCCGGTGAAACTCCCCGGGCCGTTCACGGCGACGATCCCGCCCAGATCTTGGAGCTTGGCGCCGGCCGCTTGCAGCACGTCACGGATGGCGGCGACCAGGGTGGACGAGTAGGTGCGGCCTTCGAGTTCTGCCTGGCCCAGAATCTCAAGATCTCGTCCGGTGAGACGCCCAAGGGCTACCGAACCCGAGGGGCCACAGGTGTCGATAGCCAAGATGGGCGCGGGGTTCAGCATCGAACACTGCTAGACCGCGGCCAGCGCCTGGTCGAGGTCGGCGATCAGGTCTTCCTCATCCTCGATCCCGATGGAAAGCCGGATACGGCCCTCGTTGATGCCCATCGCGATGCGAACCTCTTCGCTCACTGAGCCGTGCGTCGTGGTGGCGGAGTGCGAGGCCAGCGACTCCACGCCGCCGAGTGACTCCGCATTGAGGAAGATTTTGAGGGCTTGAAGGAATCGCGCCGCCTCCTCGCGCGACTTGAGCTCGAAGCTCATCATGGACCCGAAGCCTTTCTGCTGTTTGCAGGCGAGGTCGTACTGCGGGTGGCATTTCAGGCCTGGATAGGCCAGCTTGCCCACTTTGGGGTGGGTCGAGAGAAATTCCGCCACGGAGCGGCCGTTCTCCTCATGCTGCTGAACGCGGAGTGGGAGGGTCTTGATGCCGCGCAGCACCAGGAAGCATTCAAAGGGCGACATCACGCCGCCGGCCGCTTTCTGCACCAGCACAAAGCGCTCTTTGTGTTCCGGTGTCGAGCCGATGAGCGCTCCGCCCAGGCCGTCGGAGTGGCCGTTCAGATATTTCGTGGTGGAATGCATCACGATATCCGCCCCGAGCGCGAGCGGGCTCTGCAACACGGGCGAGAGGAATGTGTTGTCTACACTGACCTCGGCGCCGTGGGCATGTGCAATGCGGCTGACCCCAGCGATATCGGTAAGCACCATCAGCGGATTGCTGGGCGTCTCGATGTGAACAAGCCTGGTGTTCGGGCGCATGGCGCGTTCTACGGCGGCCAAGTTGCTGGTGTCGACGTACTCGATCTCGATGCCGTAGCCGCTGACGATCTCATCGAAAAGGCGTACCGTGCCTGCGTAGACGTCCCGCGAGCAGATAAGGTGATCACCGGCGCGCAGCATCGCTACCAGTGCGGTGATGGCTGCCATTCCGGTTGTAAAGGCGTGGCCACTGTAGCCGCCTTCGAGCGCAGCCAGCGCCACTTCCAGCCGGTCGCGGGTGGGGTTGCCGGCACGCGAGTAGTCCCAGCCGCGGTCCGTGCCGATGCCGGTCAGTTCAAAGGTCGAAGAGAGATAAACGGGCACATTCACAGCGCCTGTCTGGGGATCGGGGTGCTGACCGGCATGTACGGCAAGGGTCGAGTATCTGTATTCGGGCATACGTGCGATTCGCAATTGGCTCCTGACTCTAGCTTATCGCGTGCAATTCGGGAGGTCTGCAGAACGTGGCGCTTGAATCTGGCAGCCGGTCCCCGACCGCGGCGCCTGGCCACCGGATTTACCCCCTTGGTAACAAATCAGCAAATTCCCTCAGGCAGGTGGAAACCCCGCAGCCTAGCTCCCACCCGAAGCAGTCGCCGACTTTTGCCGGCGCGCTACAGGGAAATAGCCGGTACGGGTGCGGACTGTGAGTTTGCCCATTCCCTTGGCCTCAGCGGTGACCTCAACCCTGCGGAACCCCGGCACGGAGGTTGGCTTGGTAGAGCGGTAGCCAAGCGTGTATTGGGTGCGGATATCGCGCGCGACTTCGGCGGCGATCTGGTCGACCTCCTCGATCGACTTCGGGAAGAAGGCCATGCCGCCGGTCTCGGTGGAGAGCATCTCGAGCGCGCGCCGCGCGTGACGGACCTCGGCGCGGCTCATCTCGTCGCCAAAGAGCAGACCGATGGAGTAGATGACCGGGCCGGAGAGTTCCTGGACGCGGTGGATGGTCTGCTCGAGATTCAGCGTCGAAGCGTTGTCTTCGCCGTCGGTAATGAGAACCAGCACCTGTTTGGGCCGCTTCGCGTCGTTCACCAGCTTGTCGGCCGAGGCCACGACGGC
>JASHVE010000586.1 GCA_030039675.1 Acidobacteriaceae bacterium
ATTGACAAGGCCGTCTTTCCGGGCCAGCAGGGCGGTCCACTTATGCACATCGTGGCCGCAAAAGCCGTCGCACTTGCTGAGGCGCTGCGCCCCGAGTTTCGCGTGTACGCTGCACAAATCGTCTCCAACGCGAAAGCTCTTGCTGAAGCCCTGCACGCTGCAGGCTACCGTCTCGTCTCCGGCGGCACTGACAACCACCTCATGCTCGTCGATGTCTTCGAGAAGGGAATCAACGGTGCCGAGGCTGAGGCGGCGCTTGGCAAGGCGGGCATCACCGTCAACAAGAATTCCATCCCCTGGGACACCAATCCTCCGCTCAAACCTTCTGGGATTCGCATTGGCACACCCGCGCTCACCACGCGCGGCATGAAGGAGCCGGAGATGCGCCAGATCGGAGCGTGGATCGCCAAGGCCCTCGAGCAGCGCAACGACGACGTGGCGCTCAACTGCATCCGCGGTGAGGTCGCCGAACTTGCCAACCGTTTTCCGCTCTACGCCTGGCGCCGTGCTCCGTTAACGGTAAGTGCATGAAAAGAATTTGACTTGAATCAGCCGGCGGGCAACTTTCCGCCGCCAACCTCCGTCTACCGTCGTTAGAATGATTTCGCAGAGCCGGCATGGCAAGCCCTGCTGCACCGGTTTGTCGCGTTCGTCGCGCATTTTGCAACGAAGCTGACCGCGTTCTGCACAGCAGTAGCGCCCGCTGCGCAAACCCTGGTCTTTGATAGTTCTACAGCGGTTTCACAGTCGCTATATCCTGAAGCCGCAACTGTAAAGTGGCATTTTCCTCAAGAAAATGCCGCCTTGTGGAGTTTTGCGAGGGCACATAAACTGTGGAGCCGCTCTAAGGAGGAAACAATCATGCGCCCAATGCAGATGGTTTTAGCGGTCCTGCTTTCCGCGTCGGTACCTGTGCTCGCACAACACCCGGCGCAGCACGGTCCCGCGCACCCTCCGCCTAATGGTCCCACCCCTTTTCATGGCGCCCCCCATACCTACGAGCCGCAACACAACTTCAGCGATCATGCCGGCCATCCTTCTGCACCGCACGTCGACGGCCACGTCTGGGTCGGCCACGACACCGGTCCCAACGACCCGCATTACCATCTCGATCATCCCTGGGAGCACGGCCATTTCACCGGCGGCTTTGGCCCTCATCACGTGTGGCATCTCGCCGGCGGAGACCCGGGCCGTTTCTGGTTCAATGGCTGGTACTGGAGCGTCGCTCCATTTGACGTGGCGTTCTGCGACGGCTGGAACTGGGACTCGGATGACATCATCATCTACGAAGACCCAGACCACGTCGGCTGGTATCTTGCTTACAATGTCCGCCTTGGCACCTATGTGCACGTCGAGTATCTCGGCATGTAAGCGCGGTAATGGCGAAAATCTGAAAGGGACGGCTCGCAGCCGTCCCTTTTGCTTTTCTCTCAGCAGACCTCCCGCCACTTGTTGCAGATACACGCGTCCCCACGCCACAATAAGACGGCCGCTCCAGGCAAGCCGCGTTTCCCATCGCACACTTACTTCTTACTGAGGCCACTTACAGCGGTTTCACAGTTGCTATATCCTGAAGCCGCTACCGCAAAGTGGCATTTTCCTCAAGAAAATGCCACCTTCTTCAGCTCCCGCGAGGGCACATAAACTGTGGAACCGCTCTAATAATTGTGCAAGCGAACAACAATAGGGGTTTCAGATCGTTGGCCAGTCGATGGACTCGGTTTATGACACCGGTTCTTCACTTGCAGGTTGACGACGCGACCGCACCGAGGATTTCACTTTCAAAGCTGAGCTGGCGCTTCCATCTCTGCTAAATGACCAACACGACCTACAAATCAACTCTATTTACTCTATAAGTTCGATGAATTGTTGAAAGGCCCGTGCAAAAATCAGGTTCTTAAGTTATCCTGCACTTATGGCGATTGACAACATACTTGCTCAGATTGATGCTGAAATTGCACGGCTCACGCGGGTGCGCTCTTTATTGGCCAGCGCGGGAAACACTACTGCGGCAACCAGGAAAGGGAAGAAGGCCGCTGGCAAACCAAAGAAGCGCGTCCTGAGCCTTGAGGCGCGTAAGCGCATTGCCGATGCGCAGCGCAAGCGCTGGGCTGCGGCACGGGCCAAGGCGAAGAGCAAGTAATTCGCTTACAACCGCACTCTACCTCGCGCATCACGCCGGTCCCGGTAAAGCTCGTGGCGCGCAGGTGTGTTTTCCATTCGCAGTGGATGCTCGGCGACACTTCTTCGAGACGCGGCTGTCACCGTGCCTCTATCCAATGCCCGTCATCACCAGCATTCGAGGCTCCGTCATCTCGTCGATGGCCGCGCGAATGCCTTCGCGTCCCAGGCCCGACTCCTTTACGCCGCCGTACGGCATCGGGTCCAGCCGCCATGTGGGCGTATCCCCCACAATGAGCGCACCGATTTCCAGCTCGCGAAACGCGGTGAGAATCCGGCCTGCGTCACGCGTAAGCAGTCCGGCCTGCAATCCGAAACGCGAGTGATTCACATCCGCCAGCGCCTGTTCGAAATCGTCGTAAGGTTCAATCGCGATCACGGGTCCGAAGATCTCTTCATCGCGCACCTTCATGCCTGAGGTGGTTCCGGTCAGGATGGTCGGCGTCATCATGGAATCCTTGCGCTCGCCCCCGCTCACCAGCTTTGCGCCGCCGTCGACAGCCTCCTTCACCCACGCTTCCACGCGCTCGGCGTCTCTCACGCGAATCATTGGGCCCACCTCCGTCGCTTCCTCCAACGGATTGCCCGCCGCAAGCTTGGTTGTTTCCTCCACTACCTTCCACAGGAAGGTCTGAAACACCGAGCGCGCCACAAACACGCGCTGCACGCTGATGCACGACTGGCCCGCGTAACTGAATGCGGCGCGCGCCGTGCGTCCGGCCGCATCATCCAGATCCGGCCAATCGCTGTGCACAATCAGCGCGGCATTGCCGCCGAGCTCAAGCAGCACGCGCTTGCGCCCTGAGTGCGCCTTCAGCTCCCAGCCCACCTTCGCTGATCCTGTAAAGCTCAGCAGTTTGATGCGGTCTTCCTTTTCGGCAAGCCAGCAGGTATCGGCATTGTCGAGCGGCATCACCGCCAGTGCTTCCTCCGGCCAGCCCGCCTTCAGAATCACTTCGCCCAGCGCAAGCGCGGTAAACGGCGTCTGCGGCGCGGGCTTGATAAGAATCGGGCAGCCCGCGGCCATTGCCGGTGCAGCTTTGTGCGCCACCAGATTCAGCGGAAAATTGAACGGAGTAATTGCCAGCACCGGTCCCACAGGGAACCGCTGCACCAGGCCCCAACGGCCCTCATTGCCTTCAGTCAGATCCAGCGGAATCGTCTCGCCGCCTAGCCGTGCTGCCTCTTCCGCGGCCGTCTTGAAGGTAAGCACCGCGCGATCCACCTCTCCGCGCGCCAGCCGCACCGGCTTTCCCGCTTCCGCCACAATGAGCTGCGCGAACCGCTCCTTTTGCTCGATCAGCGAAGCCGCCACGTCTTCCAAAATCTCGCGTCGCTTCCACCGCGGCAACGCGCGCGTGCGGCGCAGGCTCGCCACTGCATGATTTACCGCCTGGCGCGCGTCGGCCCGCGTCGCAAGCGTCGCACGCCCTACTAATCCCTGGTCCCACGGCGACCGCACCTCCAGCGCTTCGCCGTCGGTCCACTCCTTGCCGCACATCAAAAATCCGGTCTGCGTCCCGGGCCGCATCTTCATCGCTTCGCTGCTCCGTGTTGCCCTCTCTCCATGTTACAAGCGCAACGCGCGACCGCGTGCGGACGGTACACTCATTTGGTCACAGCAGTTCCTAACGGAACGTGTCACGCCCGCAGCATGTACCGCGCCTTCACATCCTCGCCATACCACATGATGTAGTTTGTTCCCCATGCATTGTTGAACAGGCACGAATGAATGCCCTTGCTCAGATCCGGCTGATCGTTCGAGAAATAGAGCGGGCTTCGCTCACCCAGCGCCACGACTGGCGCATCGAGCGTCTCCACCGCGAAACTCCCTTCACTCCCCGTGTATGTAAATCCTCTTTGCAGGCCATGCATATGCCGGTTGCCTGACGCCACCACATCGAACGGCGAAATTGCTTCACCCGATTTATCCAGGGACCACTGCTTTGGATCTTCGACGATCGGATTGAAGGTAAGCCACAGCGCCTCCGGCATGCGCGTCGCCGGCTTGCCAAACCACGACGCGGTGATGTGGATCGCTGGCTCACTCTTGGGCAAACTCAATTCGACAAATGCGTCGCGCGGAAATGCCGCCCGTCCCGAGTTAAATGCTCCGTCATCTCTGAACTTGAGCGCGACCAAAATGCGATCTTCTGAGTCGGTTGCTTCTGCGCGCACTTCGGCCGACGCAGGCTGCCACTCCTCGCCGCGCGCACCGAACCGCTCGATATTCGGCTTGCCAAAGTCCTTCAGCGCCCAACTCGCATTTGTGGTGAGATAACTGCCCATGAAGCGCTGATAGTCCTCCGCCGAGAGCGTCTGATAGGTCAACAAGGCAACCGGATTCTTCTCGCTCGCCCACTCCCGCCCCGTTGACTTGCTGCGCAGCCGCGTAATCGCCCCAGTCCGCGCGTCGATCCCGATCAAAAAATGCTCACTCTCAATCGGCTTCCCGAGGGGAGGCGCGACAGCCTTTGGAGAAACGACTGGCCATGTCGCGATCATGCCGGCGACAGCAAGCTGCGCCTCCTCACGCATCGCCTCCGGCAACGTCTCGATTCCATCCGCCAGATCCTGTCGCTTTTCGATCCAGCTGAACTCAACCACCTTGTAGTTCTTCGTGTCGAGCATCTTCTCGAGATCCGTCGGCCCGTAGTTATCGAAATCGAGCCACGTCTTCGTGTCGGTTCCCCATGTGTGCTCTGCTTCCAGCAGCACATGCCGTAGCAGCTCTAAATCTGTCGCATCGCCGATTTGCAGCCTGCCCTCTGCAATCCACTCTTCGCGCAGCCGCGACACCGCACGATAGCGCGCCACCTTCAGCGGATCGCTCGCGCATCCGTAGATCCACGTATCGCCAATCTCCTCAGTAACCACCGGCAGCTTGTCGCGGTACGGCTCGGCGGCCTGCGCTATTTCCGAGAGGCTCGCCGCGCGAATCTCTGCATTTGGGAACCGCGTCGCCAGGTCGGCATGAATCTTTGCAATTTCATCCAGCGTGTGAGGGCCGCTGTTATCGCCGCGCACGTCAGTCACCAACGCCAGATCGGAACCAGGCACCAAAGCCACGCCGCCGTACTCGTGGTGATACATCATGACAAGGCTCGCGCCGGAAGGATCTTTCCACAGAAAAATCGGCGGCAACTCGGCCGGCGTCGACCCGCCATTCACGCCGATCTCGAGAAACGTCACTCCCTGTTTCGCCAGCGGTGGAATGATGCCGCGCGTATGCCCCGGCACATCGGTCATCTTGGCGCCAGTCGTCGTCTTTCCATACCGTTGATCGAGAGAACGCGCCAGAGCCAGGCTGCCCTCGATCATGGAGGGCGCAAGCATCTCCGTCTGCCAGTTGAAGGGCAGCGCGTGCCACGCGATGTCGCCGCGCGCGATCGCCTCTTCCATCGTCTTCTTGTCCGCTGCCGCGGCCTGTTCGAGATACTCATACTGCAGCCATGAACCGGTGGTCCACACGTAGCGCCGCCTGCCATCCGCATTCGCGGTCCGCGCAATCTCGATCGCCTGCGGAAAGAACTTCTCGAAATATCGTTTGTGCACCACGTTGTACTGCGTATCGATGAACCCCGCGTCAAAATGGCACTTGAACATCACCAGCACGCGCTTCACATTCAGATCCGGCGCCGGCTGCTCCGCGCCCCACGCCCGTCGCGCGCCCGGCAGCAGCAATCCCGCCCCAGCAGCCGTTATGGACTTCACAAAATCCCGCCGTTTCATCCTCAAATCTCCTCTATGGCGAATCGCCCGAAGTGTACCATCCCGGGGTGAGCGCCCGCGCCGCATGCGATACACTCCTTCCATGATCCACGATGGCCGCAGCCGCAAGCTTCCCTTCAACCCCGATGAAGCGCTGGCCCATCTCCGCGCGTGCGATCCCAAGCTCGCGGTGCTCATCGACCGCGTCGGCCCGTTTACGCTGAAACTTGATCGCTCGCCTTCACCGTTCGAGTCGCTGCTCGAATCAATTCTTTACCAGCAACTCCACGGCAAAGCTGCGGCGGCCATTCATGCGCGGGTACGCGCCTTTTTCAGCGGTGACCCCACGCCGAATCAACTTATCGATACGCCCGACGAGCCCCTCCGTGCCGCAGGCGTCTCGTTCAACAAGATCAAAGCTCTGCGCGACCTCGCCGCGAAGACCGTGGACGGCACCGTCCCCACGCACGCGGCCATTCTCAAAATGCCGGACACCGACATCGTCGAGCGGCTCACCGCGGTGCGCGGCATCGGCCCTTGGACCGTGGAGATGCTCCTCATCTTCCGCATGGGACGGCCCGACGTGCTTCCCGTCACCGACTACGGCGTACGCAAAGGCTACCTGCTCACCTTCCAGCGCGTCCCTAAATCGCGCCCCATTGAGGCCTCTGACCTTCCCAAGCCCGACGTGATCTTCAAACGCGGCCGTCTTTGGGCGCCGTT
Source organism: Acidobacteriaceae bacterium (assembly GCA_030039675.1). Taxonomy (GTDB): domain Bacteria; phylum Acidobacteriota; class Terriglobia; order Terriglobales; family Acidobacteriaceae; genus Telmatobacter. The sequence goes on from JASHVE010000586.1 coordinate 6,616, forward strand.
CCGCTCCGTCGCCAGCTGGTATCTGTGGCGCGCCTGCGATCTTGCCAAGGGCACGCCCCCTGCGGGCCGGTCGGCGCGGACATAAAACACGCCCCCGAGTCATCTCGCATTTCGCCGTACAATAAGCTTGAGCGGCCGGCGAGCGCGCGGCTGCAATGGGAATTCGATGCCGCAGCAAACGCTTTGTCTGCATTCACGGCCACTTCTATCAGCCGCCTCGTGAGAATCCCTGGCTTGAGACCGTCGAGACGCAAGACAGCGCCGCACCTTATCACGACTGGAATGAGCGCGTCTGCGCCCAGTGTTACGCCACCAACGGCGCCGCCCGCATCGTCAACGGCAAGAACAAGATCATCAGCATCGTCAACAACTACTCGCGCATGAGTTTCAACTTCGGCCCCACGCTGCTGAGCTGGCTGAAGGAAAACGCTCCTCGCACCTATCGCATGATTCTCGATGGCGAGCGCGCGAGCCGCACACACTTCCGCGGCCATAGCTCGGCCATTGCGCAAGTCTACAATCACATGATCCTGCCTTTGGCCGGCAAACGCGACCGCGTGACGCAGATTCGCTGGGGCATCGCCGACTACCGGCACCACTTCGGCAAGCTGCCTGAAGGCATGTGGCTGCCGGAGACCGCAGCCGACACGGCCTCGCTTGAGCTGATGGCCCAGCACGGCATCAAGTTCACCATCCTCGCTCCGCATCAATGCAAGCGCATTCGCCCGCTCAAGGAGCCGGACCCTGGTTCCGTGCCGGCGGAGGCCGTCGTCCCCGCTCCCGACGCTTGGGTCAAGACACCCGACTCCACAGTCGATGCCACGCGCCCCTATCTCGTCCGCTTCGCATCGGGCGCGTCGATTGCCATCTTCTTTTACAACGGCCCCACTTCACGCGCCATCGCTTTTGAGGGCCTGCTCAACTCCGGAGAAGATTTCGCCGCGCGGTTGAAAGCCGGATTTAAGGACGGTGCACAGCCGCAGCTTGAGCACGTCGCCACCGATGGCGAGTCCTACGGCCATCATCACAAGTACGGAGACATGGCTCTTGCTTACGCGTTGAACCTTCTCGACCGCGACAAGACCGTCAAGCTCACCAACTACGCTGATTTTCTTGAGCAGTTCCCGCCTGAATTCGAGTGCGAGATCGTCGATAACACGTCGTGGAGCTGCGTGCACGGCGTGGAGCGCTGGCGCTCCAACTGCGGCTGCAACGGCGGCAAGCCCGGCTGGAACCAAACCTGGCGTGCCCCGCTGCGTCAGGCTCTGGATGACCTGCGCGACGCGCTGGTCCCGCTCACCGAACAGGAAGGTGGCCGGTTTTTCCGAGATGTCTGGGCCGCCCGCAACAGCTACATCGATGTCGTACTCGACCGCACACCGGAATCAATCGAGCGTTTCCTCACCGCCCATCAGAGCCATGCGCTCATGGGAGACGACCGCGTCTGCGCGCTCGAGCTGATGGAGCTGCAGCGCCACGCGCAGCTCATGTACACCAGTTGCGGCTGGTTCTTCGACGACGTCTCCGGCATTGAGACCGTGCAGATCATCGCCTATGCAGCGCGGGTCCTTCAGCTGGCTCAGCAGCTCTTCGGCAGCCAGGCCGCTTCACTGGAGCCCGCATTTCTCGCACGCCTCGCCGAGGCAAAATCCAATGTGCCTGCGGCGGACAATGGCGCTGCGATCTACAAAAAATGCGTGCACACCATGGAGCTGCATCTCGAGCAGGTTGCAGCCCACTACGCCATCAGTTCCGTTTTTACTTCCTTCGCCGAGGAGACCGATCTTTTCTGCTATCGTGTGCGCCGCATCTCGCATGAAATCTACACTTCAGGCCGCGCGCGCCTGGCTCTTGGCCGCGCACACATCGCCAGCACCATCACCGGCCGCCAGCAGGCCTTTTCATTTGCTGTGCTGCACTTCGGTGATCAGAACATCACAGCCGCCGTCAAAGCTTATCTGCCGGATGATGCGCGCTCTTTCGAGTCTTTCGCGGCCGAAGCCGCCGAACACGTGCTACGCGCCGACTTTCCCGAGGTGATTCGTCTTCTCGACCGCTTCTACGGCCACGCCGATTACTCGCTCACCTCGCTCTTCAGCGATGAGCAGCGGCGCATCGTGCAGCTCATTCTCAACTCCACGCTCTGGGATGTTGAGAACTCCCTGGCTACCATCTATCAGGATCACGCCAGCCTGCTTCACTATCTTTCGCAGGCCGGCCTGCCCAAACCGCCTGCGCTCACGCTGGCTGCGACTTTCGCCATCAACGCCGGCCTCCGCCGCATGCTCGAGACCGACCCGGTTGACCAGGCGCAGCTGCGCTCCTACCTCTCGCTCGCCAAGGCCGACCAGGTTCCGCTCGACACCGCCACGCTCTCCTACATCGCTGACCAGCGCATGAAGCGCGCCATGGTCGAGCTGCAGATGTCCGCGGGCTCGCTCGAAATTCTTGAAAACGCGCTTACGCTCGCCCGCACGCTCACTGAGCTGCCCTTCGACCTGAATCTCTGGCAGGCGCAGAACATCTGGTACGAAATCTTCCGCACCTCCGCTGAACCGCTCGCAACAATGCAGCCGGAAGACCGCCCACGCTGGGACAGAGACTTTGGCGAACTGGGCGCCTGTCTCGGTATCGCGACGGACTCGATCAGCGCCGAAGAGGAATCCCGCGCCGCTGCGTCTGCTGCGGACTAAAGCTGGTTGCATAAATTCGGTTTTGGAAGGGCACGGCTTTAGCCGTGCCATGGGAGCCGCATAAACGCTGGGGCTTTAGCCCCCGAGGGAAGCTTCACAGCTGCCGACACCATTATTTATGCAACCAGTTCTAGGAACAAAGCTTCTATAGCAGTTCCCGAATTTGTGTATACCGAAGGAAGATGTTTAAGTGGCCCTTTCGTTAAGAAAAGGCCACCTTGCACGGCGCTCAAAAAGTCGACGTTAATTCAGGAACTGCTCTAAACGATTGCTAACTTGCTTTGATGAGCTTGCCATCCTTCAGCACGAATCGTTCGCCGCGCCAGACGATTGTGTTGCCCGCAAACCCCGCAACCCACAAGCCCATCGCGACCACATCGCGCACCGGCAGCAGCCACAGGTGCGCAAGCACCTGGCGGTCGCCCAACACTTCTGCTCCAACAGTCATTGCCAGCCCGAAGCGAAGAAAAAGACTCATCGAAAGAATCCAGAAGCTCACCGGGCTCAAGCCGCTGGCCACTACATTCAGCAGTGCCCACGCGAGCCCGTGCGTGAAAATCAATCCTGCGTAGCCGGCCGGCCGCGCATCGCGCACCGTGCGGAACCAGCGCAGCTGATGATCCACAAAACCCTCCCAGTCATAAGCTGGCACACTTGTTTCCACAACCTCTGCACCCAGCTCCACGCGGTAGCCGGCCTTCGCCACGCGTGCACCCATCTCGTAGTCATCGGCCAGACAATTCACTAAACCCTGCAGCCCGCCTGCGCTGTCCAGCGCGTCGCGCCGCACTGCCAGCGTGGAACCCAGGCCGTAGTGTAGTCCGCCTTCCAGCATCTTCGAGAGCAGCACGCCGGCCTGAAAATCGGTTGCAATGCCTAGCGCCTCCAGCCGTGACGGCAGCGTGCCATGCGCCCTGCCGCGATACAGCGCCGTAACGAGGCCGACGCTCGAGAGTCCAAAGCAGGCCATCACGCGCTCCAGATAGCACGGCGACACAGTAATGTCGGAATCGTTGATCAGCACGTAGTCATGCGTGGCGTGCCGGGCCAGTTGCACCAGAGTGCTGACTTTGCCGTTGGTGCCTAACCGCTCCTGGCATACGACTAACTGAATCGCTCGCTCCGGAAACTCTCGCTTGAGTTGCTCCACCACCGCGGCTGCCGGATCGTCCAGCGACGAAACACCGAACAGCAGTTCGTACTTGCCTGCATAGCTCTGGGTACAGTGGCTGCGAAATGCCTCCAGCATGCCGGGGTCGACGCCTTTGAGCGACTTCAATACGCTCACGCCCGGCGCAAAATCCGCGCTCCGTCTTCGCCGCTGCCGAAGAAAAACCCACGCCGCCACAAGCGCCGCGAGAAAATATCCCATCCCCGCTACGGCCAGCACCGTAGTCGCAATCTCCACGGCGAAGGCCAATGCGTGCGGCATCACGAAGTTCAGTTTAGCGGATCGAAAAGGTCAG
>JASHVE010000587.1 GCA_030039675.1 Acidobacteriaceae bacterium
ATGCTGCGCAGCTTCACCGCCTGCTCGGCGGGAAGGTCGAGCTTGAGCAGGCTGGCCAGTTGCGCGTCGCGGTTCTGTTCGACGACGTAAACCCGCTCGTGCGAGGCCACGAAATCATGAACCTCGTGCGTGAACGGATAAGCACGAATGCGCATGTAGTCCACGCTCTGGCCGTACTCGGTCTTGATCTGATCGAGGCTTTCGTGCAGAGCAAAATCTGTGGTGCCGAAGGCCAGGAAGCCGATCTTGGAGGTCCCGTCTTTCACGACGACCGGAGCGGGGACAAGCTTGCGCGCATTTTCGAACTTGCGGGCGAGCCGCTCCATCTGTCCGATGTACTCGTCAGGCTTCTCGGTATAGCCGGCGTTTTCATTGTGGCCGGAGCCGCGCGTAAAATATGCGGCTTTGGGATGCTTGGTTCCAGGCAGCGTGCGCCAGCCGATGCCGTCGCCATCTACGTCCTTATAGCGCGCGAATCCGCCCAGCCGATTGAGGTCTTCGGCCGTGAGCACCTTGCCGCGGTCGAGAGGCTTCTCGGGATAGGCGAACGGATCGGACATCCAGTTGTTCATGCCCAGGTCAAGATCAGTGAGCACAAAGACCGGAGTCTGCAAACGTTCGGTCAGATCGAAGGCCGCATATGCGAGTTCGAAGCACTCCTTCACATTGGCCGGCAACAGGATCACGTGCTTGGTGTCGCCGTGCGAGAGGAAAGCTGCGCTGAGCAAATCGGCCTGCGAAGTGCGCGTCGGCATTCCAGTTGCGGGGCCGGTGCGCTGCACATCGAAGATCACGCCGGGGATCTCGGCGAAGTAGCCGAGTCCGGCAAACTCGGCCATCAGAGAGATACCAGGGCCAGAGGTCGACGTCATGGAGCGGGCGCCGGCCCATCCCGCGCCGAGTACCATGCCGATGGCGGCCAGCTCATCCTCAGCCTGCACCACGGCAAAGGTGGCCTTACCCTCCGGAGTGACGCGGAACTTTTTGAGCAGGTCGGTCGTGGCTTCAATCAGCGAAGTTGAGGGCGTGATGGGATACCACGCAACCACGGTGACCCCGGCGAAGACGGCGCCCATGCCGCAGGCTGCATTGCCGTCGATGATGATCTTGCCCGCCGTGCCGTTCATCCGCTCGATGTAGAAGGGATCCTGCTTGGTCAGCGTCGTCTGCGCGTAGTCATAGCCTGCCTTCACCGCGCCGAAGTTAAGGTCGAAGACCTTCTGCTTCTTGGCGAACTGCCGCTGCACGCTTTTTTCGACGACCGCGAGATCGATATTCAGAATCTGCGCGACCACGCCCACGTAGACCATGTTCTTGACCAGCTTGCGCAGCTTGGCCTCAGGGCAGACGGCAGCTGTGAGCTTGTCGAAAGGTACCGGATAACAGACCACGTCGTCGCGGTACTGCTTGAGATTGAGGCTCGACTCGTAGATGGCAACTCCGCCCGCGGGCAACGCCAGAATGTCTTCGCGGGCCGTCTCAGGGTTCAGCGCCACCAGCACTTCAGAGTCGCGCTTGCGGGCCACGTAACCATACTTGCTGGCGCGAATGGTGTACCAGGTGGGCAGTCCGGCGATGTTTGAGGGAAAGAGGTTCTTGCCGCTGACGGGAACCCCCATTCCGAAGATGCTTTTCAGCAGCACGCTGTTGGCGGATTGGGAGCCGGATCCGTTGACCGTTGCTACGATGATGCTGAAGTCGTTGACAACGCGCTGGCGCGCGCTCAGTGAGCCCTGTTCTTGACCCAGGGCCAGGTCTCCTGTCGCCATTTGGCGGGATTCCCTTCGGTAGAGATTCAGAGGAGGCGACGTAACTTTCGCGCTCTTATTACGTGATTATAGTCACCTTACGGGTCGACCGTCCCGCTAGATGACCCGAAGGTGTTACCGCTTTGTGCACCCCGACGGTGAATGACGCGGCCGACCCATTATGGAGCCTCCTATTCCGCGCATAAGTTAATCAGGAACAATACGTTATCTTCTTTTTACGGCGCGATAGCACGCTCTTGACAACGCGTGTGTCCAAATTGGTTCGTTACTCTTACATCGCCAGCATTTTCTGTTCACGAACGTTGGACTTCTTGTGTTTGACGCGCCTGGGCTGCACCGATTAGCATCCCGCGGAGAGACCGGTCTCTCATCGCCATTGGACAAACACTCGAGGAAGATCAGTGGACACCATGAACCGAACAACCTTTAACAAGCTAGCGGGCCTGACCGCGCTCGCCGCTTTGACAGAAAACATTGAAATGAGCGCCGAGCAGGCGGCCTCGATCACCGGAGAAGTCGTGCTGCAGGATACCGATCTTCTCGTCGCCTTCGATCCCATCTCCGGCGCACTCACGCGCATCGAACACAAGCCAACAAAGTGGATGATCGAACGGCGTCCCGCGCTGGGCGTATCTTTCCGCCTGCACGCTCCGTTGGCGAACCGGCGCGCGAATTTCGTGCTTGGCAGCAAACAGCGTGCGCGAAAGGTCGAAAAGATCTCCGCCAATCAGGTCCGGTTGCAATGGTCCGATCTTGTCAGCGAACACGGCGGCGTTCTACCCATCACCTTCACAGCAACCGTCACGCTGAAAAACGGAGCGGTCAGCTTCGACGGAGTCCTGAACAACCAATCCTCTGTGCCTGTCGAAACTATCGACTATCCCTACTTCGGCGATCTGAATCCGCCCGCACCTGACGCGCAGATGATCGCGGAACACATGTGGACTGGAGCATTGGGCGGCGAGGAGATCTATCCCCACTTTGGCAACGATCCAGGCTACTGGGGAGTCCGGTATCCAACCAAAACCTTCAACACCAACCA
>JASHVE010000046.1 GCA_030039675.1 Acidobacteriaceae bacterium
TCCGGTTCGATGCCCACGGGCGGCCCCGATTATCCCGGCGGCGCTTGGGCTCAGGCAACAGCGGCTCAATGAGCGACCACTGCGCATCGGTCAATAGCTCGAATCGACTCTTACTCACTCTTCAACTGAGCCAAATTCAACTCCCCCTCAAAAAGTACCTGTCTTGAGGCCGAACCTATTTATGAAACACTCTCTAATTGTTATCGCCCTCGGTCGAAACCAGGATAGTGCTCAGATGTTGGCGAGCTTTCAGAAATCTGCCTATGCCATTGAGAATGTGCCCATCGACAGTGTTGCGGTCGTGTTGTGGGCGACGGTTACCCTTGGAGCCTCACGGCAAAACTGAGCAAGGGGAAGCATCGCCGGTAAACGAGTCGGAGCACCCTGGTGAGTTTTTGGGTGCTATTGCCAATTAGTCTCTCCGCGCTAAACTAGCGTGAAATGGCGGACCCGTGGAGATTCCACCGCGCGCTGAAGCGCGTCGGCGTGATTTCAGCTTTCTTCATCTTTCTGATTGTCGCGAGTGTCGTGCTCGGGCTAGTTGACGAGCGTTCACGCGGCTTCCATCTGCTCATCTATTGCTGGATATCATTCGTGTTTGTCATGTTGACGGTAACCCACGAGGTGCGGTGTCCACGATGCGGCCAGCGGTTTCATGCCAAAGGGTTAGATTATTGGCAATTGACTAGAAGATGTCTTCACTGTGGGCAGGAGAAGTACGCCAAGCTCGAAGCAAGACCAAAGTCCGAAGAGAGTTGACGCTGAGCGGTAGCTAGATCGGCCTACTCGTCCGCATAGTTCTGAACGTATGGTCGGCGATGATGAAGTTATGATTTTGACAATATCACAGTGACTGATGTTTATAGATCTGCAATCACTGGCTTGCCGATTGTACGACCCCTAAATAAGGCATTGGCATACCGCATGCAAAAAATGCTTGAACAACGCTCTTCAGGCCGAGCTTCTAATCTCATACTGCACATAACCGCACCACTGATGGGGTTGGTGTTCTGCCCGGTATGCTAGTCCCGGTGCCATCAATTGAGCCACTAAGCTGAATCTCGAGGTTTGCTATATGCAGACGACCTTTGCTGCAATCTCACTTACAGTTGCTCTTCTTGTTTTTCCGGCATGCAACCCCGCCCAGAGCGTTACTCAATCTGATCCACAGCATCGCATCTGGCACGCGTCTTGGGTCACCCATCCGACCGCTCCATTGCGCGAGCCTCTTGTCCTACATCTACGGCGCTTCGTCACGCTCGCCTCAGCTCCAGCCAGCTATGTCGTGCGCGTCAGTGCCGACAATCGCTTCGTTCTATTTGCCAATGGCCAGCGAGTAGGCGACGGCCCGGCCCGCGGCGATCTCCCCCACTGGCGCTATGAGCGCTTCGACCTCGCGCCCTATCTCCACAGCGGCAGGAACCTAGTCACGGCTACAGTCTGGAACTGGGGTATCTTCGCACCCGTCGCGCAGATGAGCGACCGCACCGCGTTCCTGCTTGAGAGTGAGGCCACAGGCGCCGACAGCATCAGCACCCCCGATGGCTGGCAGGTAGAAGCCGAGCCTTGTCATCGAGCTCTGGACCGCAGCTCCGTCACTCAGCACTCTTACATGGCCGCCGGACCCGGTGAGCAAATCAATGCCGCCCTCTGCGACTGGAACTGGAATACCCCGACCGACGACAGTTCTAACTGGGTTTCCGCAGCCTCGCCGATGCGCGACAGCATCAACGCTGGCGTCAACCGCGCCCATTCCGTCGACACCACGGGCGACAATCCCTGGGGGCTGGCTCCTGACACTCTACCGCATATGACTTACACGCCTACCAGCGCCGGCCACGTTGTCGGACTCGATTCGATAGCCGCCGAACAACCCCATATGATGTCATTTCCCGATCACGCCGTCATGGTTCCTGCCAACACAAATCTCCACATCCTTCTCGACCGCGAGACGCTCACAACCGCCTATCCGCAGCTCACCGTATCTGGCGGCAAGGGCTCGCGAATCTGGCTCACCTACTGCGAAGCGCTCTACGACAACGAAAATCACAAAGGTGACCGCGACTCGCTCTACTATACCGATGGACAGGGAGGGAAACACTCGCGTCTCGCGCTCGGCCTCCGCGACGAATTCCTACCGGACGGCGGGGAGAACCGCAGCTTCGAGCCATTGTGGTGGCGCACCTGGCGGTACCTCGACCTCGACATCCGCACCGGCAGTGAACCCCTACAGCTCGACTCATTGACGGCCGCCTTCACCGCGTATCCTTTCGAAGACCGCGCCATTTTCCAGTCTCCTGACCCCGAGCTGGCCAAAATATGGGAAATAAGCTGGCGCACCGCGCGTCTCGATGCCCATGAGACCTACATGGACACGCCCTATTACGAGCAGCTTCAATACGTGGGCGACACCCGTATCCAAGCCCTTATTTCTTACGCTGTCACCGGCGACGACCGCCTCGCCCGCCAGGCGCTCGACGCCTTCAACGATTCGCGCATTCCCGAAGGCATTACCCGCAGCCGGTACCCAAGCTCGCTGGCCCAGAACATCCCCACGTTCTCTCTTCTGTGGATCGGCATGTTGCATGACTATTGGATGTACCGCCCCGATCCAGAGCCGATTCGCAATTCCCTCGTCGGCTCCCGAGCCGTCCTCGATTGGTTCGCCCACTACGAGCAGCCCGATGGCCTACTACGCGAGCTTCCCTGGTGGAGCTTCATTGACTGGGTCTCCTCCGGCACAATTCCCACCTACGATTCGCACCACGAGTCCTGCGTCACCACGCTCCAGTATCTCGGCGCTCTCAACGACGCCGCTGATCTCGAAGCCGCATTCGGAGATGCCGCTCTCGCTACGCGCTACCGTTCCCACGCCGCGCATGTTCGCACCGGCATCTACAACAAATGCTGGGTTCCATCTCGCGGGATGCTCGCGGATACCCCGGACAAGACCGTCTTCAGCCAGCAGGCCAACATCATGGGCGTCCTCCATGACGTGATCCCCACAGCTCAACAGAAAGCCGTCCTCAAAAAGCTGCTGGCCATCGACCCGGGAACCACGTCGGATGGCATCATCAGTGCATCCTACTATTTCCGCTTCTACCTGGCCCGTGCCCTAGACCACGCCGGCATGGCCGATGATTACCTCGCTTCCATCAGTCCGTGGCGTCAGTTGCTCGCGCTTCACTTCAGTACCTGGCCTGAG
>JASHVE010000588.1 GCA_030039675.1 Acidobacteriaceae bacterium
TTGCAACTGCTGGAACCATGCGCCTGCGCTGATCTCGTGACGGCCGCGAATGAGGGTGACGCGATCCTGATAGGTATAGAGATTGCGCGCGATGTGCAGATTGCTCCCCGTGTTGCTACCGGCCTGGCTTACCTGGGCAGAAGGGTTGGCCGCGGCGCTGCCGCCCACGACGACGGTGCCCACGGGATGGCCAGTGACGAAGCCAGGAACCGCGGCGGCCGGGGTACCGGGCGTGGGCTCGCCGGTGTAGTAGTAGGCTGCACGCGAGTAGCCGACAGATGCTGTGTTGAGCAGCGTGGGCGAGAAGGTGTGCATCTCTTCAAGACTCACGACCTGTTCGCGCAGGCTCTCAAGATCGGTGCTGTAGAGGTTGGCCGCGGTGGGCGTCACGTCGGCGCTGTCGTCGATGGTGTACGCGCCGCTGAATGTGTCCTTGTCGGAGAAAGTGCGGTCGAGGCGCGCGGTGCCAAGGTCATCGCGGATGGTCTGGAGGGGATTGTTGAAGGCTTCCGCAATGCCGCCGAAATCAGGAGCGCTGGCGCTTTGCGTGGGCCAGAGCGCGAGCAGCGGTACAACGCTGGGGGCGACGCCGACATCGACGAGGCCCGAGCTGGGGCAGGGATTCGGCGTAGGGCTGACCAGCTTGCAGGGCAGATAGCCTTGCCGCGCCTCGTTATCGGGAACCAGCGCAACGCCGGTCTGGTGCAGATGCTGGGTGAGCCCTTCGAAGTTGCCGAACAGGAAGGTCTTGTTCCGCTGGAGCGGCCCGCCCAGCGATGCGCCAAACTGGTTGCGCTGAAAGAGCGGAGCGGAACCTTTGTCGAAGTAGTTGGGCGCGTCGAGATCGTTGTTACGCAGAAATTCGTACAGCGAACCGTGGAGGGAGTTCGAGCCGCCCTGTGTAACGATGAGCACTTGTGCTCCGGGGCGCTTGCCGTATTCGGCGCTGTAGGTGTCGCGCAGCACGTTGAACTCGCGCACTGCATCCACGCCGATCAGTTCCTGGCTGGTGCCGCCGGGCTGCATGTTGTTCTCGGCGGCGCCGGTGAATTCGACGCCGTTGAGCAAATAAAGATTCTGCTGCGGACGATTGCCGGAGACGGAAAAGTTGTTGCCGACCGTGGAGTTCGAGACGCCTACGCCACCGGTTTTCTCCGCAGTGAAGTTCACGATACCGGGGTTGAGCGTCATCAGCTCGTCAAAGCTGCGGCCGTTCAGCGGGAGATCTTTGATTTGCTTTTCTCCGACCAGCCCGGAGATGTCTGCTGTGGTGACACTCACAGCGGAGGCATCCGCGTTGACGGTGACCTGCTCCTGCACCTGGCTGATCTGGAGCCGGAGATCTACAGTGGCCTGCTCGCCGACGACAAGATCGATGCCGGTGCGGATCTCTTCGGCGAATCGAGGTTTGCTGGCGACGATTTCGTAGTCGCCAACGGGCAAAGCTAAGATCTCGAAGTGGCCGGCGCCGTCCGTAGTGGTGCTGCGTTCCATGCCGGTGCTCACGTTTTTGACGGTAATGCCGGCCGATGCGATGCCGGCGCCGGACGGGTCGATGACGGACCCGGTCAATGCTGAAGAGGTTTGCGCGTGCGCAAGGGCAGCGCAAGAGAAGGCGATGAGGAAAGTGCCCAGGAATCGAACGGAAAGACAAGAGAGCGCTCGCTGTTTCCAGCGCGCAAATGAATACACGATAACCTCCGAGTGGGGAAACGCCCGTCCAGAGCTGGACCGCTCTTGCCTAAATATATCCGATCTATCCGTTCAGAGTCATATTGAAACGTATATATCCGTTGAGAGATTCGTGGTCAGCGGAGATCGAGCAGTATCACGAAGAAAACGAGTGTTGTGTGAGATGCTTCCATTGCGCGAGCGATTGCAGGGTTCCAGGGAAGCGAGGCTATGCCGTTGAAGCAGGTGAAGGTAATCGTGGCGCTTGCTGTTGCAGCCATCATCCTGTCGGTGCCAATTTTGGTTCAGGGGCCCATGCTTTCGGGGCAAGATACCAAGGAGCACATCAACTTCGGGAGATATTTTGCAGAGCAATTCTGGCAAGGCGAGCTGTATCCGCGCTGGCTCCTGAATATGAATTACGGTTTGGGAAGCGCGTCGCTCTTTGTTTATCCCCCACTTCCATCCTGCGTCTACGCCTTGCTACTGCCGGTGGCGAGAATCGTTCACCTGAATGCCTTCACCCTTGGCGAATCGATGTGCCTGTTCATATCGGGATTGTGTGCGTTCCTGTGGATGACAACCTTGGCCAGCAGACGGGTTTCTTTGATCGTCGCTGTGCTCTACATGCTCCTGCCCTACCACTTGACGATCGACTTCTATCGGCGCGGCGCGCTCTCAGAATGCTGGGCGCTTGCCTGGATGCCGCTGGTGCTGTATTTCACAGTGCGGGTGGCGAGAAAGAAACACTGCGCAACGGTCGGGCTCGCACTTTCCTATGCCCTGCTGATTGTGAGTCACCTTGTGAGTGTTTTGATCTTGTCCGCTCTGCCACTTCTTCTGGTCTTAACGATCGCGGAGCGCGGCCGGAAAGCGAGGGCGTTCTTCACCGTGATTGGTGGTCTTGTTCTGGGCACTTTAGTCTCGGGCGCTTATCTGGTGCCCGCGATCGCGAATGCGAAGTACTTCCCTGTCTCCAGGCTGGAGATCCCGATCGACAACGGCCCGCAGGGCAACCTTCTCGATTTGGGATGGGGTCTGTTGACTTGGCAATCGGGGAAGTCGGGATTTGTTCAAGCCATTTCACTGGCTACCATCGATACCGTTCTGTTTATTGCTTTCTGCGGGTTCATGGCGTTAAGGAAAGGCCCGCGGAGCCGTCGTGCCCAGACGTTGCTGTGGCTGGCGGTGTGCCCGATTCCACTGTTCCTGATGTCCGGCGCGAGCGAGTGGCTATGGAAAGCTCTTCCGGCGCTTGCGAGCGCCGTTCAGTTCCCGTGGCGGTTCGATGTTGTGTTGTGTATAGCGGCGCTTCCGCTGGCCGCGTTCCTGCTTTCGGACGTGGCCGAACTGCCGGCGCGGTCGACGCGGCTTTGGGGGGTGGGCGTCCCGGTCATCGTTGCGCTCTTCGCTGCGACCTGGTTTGGGGGTTACGTGAATGTCGTCAGACGCTTGGCATCGGAGCACCATGACACTGGAACCAGGTTGAGCATATACGACGGGTGGTTCGCGTCCTGGACCCCACGCGGCATGGACCAAGAGAGCGCTCTCGCGGCTTCGGAGGGGCCTGCCGCGCGGTTTCTCGCGGGACAAGGCACAGCGACTGTGCTGGTGTGGAAACCACGTCACATTGAGGTGCAGACAGATTGTGCCGCGTGCGGACCCGTGGTGGTCAAGCAGCTTTATTACCCAAAGTGGAAAGCGCGGCTTCTTCCCAGCGGCGAACCATTGCCCGTCGGGCCGGCGCTTCCGCAGGGCCTGCTTGCTGTGCAAGCGCCGCCGGGCCGCGAGCAGATTTTGCTGGAGCTGCCCCGTGGCCTGGATGAACAGATTGGGAATTGGTTGAGCACTCTCGGTCTCCTTTCTTGTGGTACCCTCGCCGCGTCGTGCTTTATCCGTGATCGCACGGTTCTGCAGTAAGATTGCCGTGCGCAATCCCGCTATATCGGGGATGAATGGAGTATCAAAGAGTCAGGATTTCTTCGCTGACTTCGCACCGCCTCCCGGCGATGCAAAGGAGGGGCTATTCAACCCGCAATCGGCTAAAGAGTCCGATTAGCCGGACACTTTCGCCTGATCTTCGCGTCCTAGAGATTAGAGGCCCGTGCTACGATGCGCCATGGACGCTTGGAGTGAACCGAAAACGCAATCGGTGCCGGCGTTGGAGCGCGGGCTCATGATCCTTGAGTATCTGGCCCAATCCCGGCGTGGCGTCACATTGTCTCAGTTGACGCGGAAACTTCAACTTCCCCGAAGCACGGGACACGCGCTTCTGTTGACTTACCAACGCACAGGCTATGTTCACCGCTGCGAAAAGTCAGGGCGGTACTGCCTGGGCTTTCGTCTACAGGCGCTCGCGAACCAGGCACTCGGCGGAACGAGTCTACGAACACAAGCCGCAACCCTGCTGCATCAGCTCATGCAGAAGACCGGACTGACGGTGCATCTTGCAGTGATGGAGGAGGGGGAGGCAATCCTGATTGACAGAATCGAGGCTCCCGGCTCGCCTCATCTGGCAACCTGGGTTGGCAAGCGAATGGGGCTGCACTGCACAGCGCTCGGAAAAGCCCTGATTTCCGAGTTGCCTGAAAATATACTCGACGACTTAATTCGCAAGCACGGTCTGATGCGCTACAACGAGAACACAATTGCCTCGCGGCGAACCCTTCGCTTGGCGTGCGAAAGCGTGCAGCGGTTAGGCTACGCAATCGACGACGAGGAAGAGGAAATCGGAGTTCGATGCATTGGGGCGCCGGTACGGAACGGCGCGGGTGAGATTGTGGCAGCGATCAGTATTTCAGGCACCAAGACTCAGCTGGAAAACATTCCGGTCAGAGCATCGCAGGTAATGGCCACTGCTGCGGCTTTGTCGCAGGAAATTAGCGGATTCTCCCGGGAGCAACAGCCATCCTACCGCGGACTGAATCCCATTTTTCAATGGGAATCCTAAGCTGTTCCGGGGTGCCGAACGAGCTCAATTGGCGCTGAAAAGGATTCTTGTGGTTTTTTGATGAACCCGATAATCCGGAAACGTCCGTCCTATCGGACACTTCAAGTTCGCTTTTCCGCCTCAGTTCTTTTCTTCGAAATGTTTGTCAGTAAGATCGTTTCATGATCAGCGAATCGATCCATCCGACCCGCGGCCCGGCAACCGAAGCGGACTTGAAAATGTTCCGGCAAGTCGAAGAGCAGCTCTATACGGCAGTGATTTCCGACGCTCTGGATGAGTTGGGTTACCGGGATCAGGCGCTCCGCGAGTTCCTGCGGCCGATGTCAGGGGATGAACGATTCGCAGGCTGGGCACGCACGAT
>JASHVE010000589.1 GCA_030039675.1 Acidobacteriaceae bacterium
CTTGGTAAAAGAGCGACGTGGTTGGAACCTGTTGTTGCGATAGCAGGATCAGCGGATCCACCGCGCCGCCGACCTCTTTACCTGCCTGATCGCCGAGCACACCCGCGATTGTGTACGGCTTCACCATGCCTGTATCCTTGCCACCCAGATCGATCTGTTTGCCAATCGGATCGGATGCGGCAAAGAACTTCTTGGCAAACGTCTCATTGACAGCCGCAACAAACGGCGTAGTCCAAGCATCGCCGTCGCTGATCATGCGCCCGCGCACGATCGGCGTACCCAGCACACGCGCGTAGTCGCCGCTGATCGCCGTCACATCGGCCTGCATACCCGCCTTCGAATCATCGGGCCGGCCCACGATTGAAAAGCTACTGCTCACTCCCACACCTGAGAGCGGTGGTGTCGAGATTAGCGCCGCGCTTTCCACTCCCGGCGCATGGCGCATGCGCTCAAGCGTCGGCTGATAGATCAGCGCCGCTACTGAGGCAGGGGTATTGCCCGTATCCTGCGAAACACTCATGGCTGAGAATCCGGCAGCATCGGAAGGCATTACCTGAAACTCGGTCACACGCGATGTTTCAAAGCCAAGCTGCGCCTGCTCCAGATTCCAGAGCGTATGAAAGAGCAACCCTGTGCACACCAGCAGCAGCGTAGACAGCGCAACCTCACCCGCAACCAGGCTGCCCGTGATCTTCCGGCTCACACCACGTGAACCAACGCCGCGCGAGGCCGACTGCAGCGCAGCCTGCGGATTGGCCCGCGCCACCAGCAGCCCCGGCAGCAGCGAAGAAAGCACCGTGGTAAGAATCGCGATCGCCGCGAGTGGGATGAGCACTGTCCAGTGCAACCCGATCGTATTGCCGCGCGGAATCGTGTCTTTCGGCAGTTTCTCCACAGCCATCATCGCCAGCCGCGCGAACCCAAGGCCCACGCCACAACCGGCAAGGCTGATGACCAGCCCTTCCGAAAGCATCTGCCGCACCAGCCGCATCCGTCCCGCGCCCAGCGCGGCGCGCACCGCAAACTCCTGCTGCCGTCCCAGGCATCGCGCAATCAGCAGATTCGAGACATTCGCGCAGGCAATCAGCAGCACCAACCCCAGCGCGCCAAACAGCGCGTAAAGCACCGGCCTCACCTGCCCGGTAAGCAGTTCCTGATAGTACGCCGTGCGCAGATGGATCGGATGCTCGTCTGCTTTTCGTGGAATGTGCGCAGTGATCGAATCCACTTCCTGCTGCACCTGGGTCATCGTTACATCCGGGCGCATAACGGCAATCACGTTGAAGAAGTCGTAGCCGCGGTCATTCGACATTAGCCCCGTCGGCTGCAGCGGCAGCCACAGTGCATTGCTAATCTCGCTGCCCATCGACTCAGGAAACCGGAACGAGCCCGGCATGACGCCAATAATCGTGTACGACCGGCCGCCAATCGTGGCCGTCTTACCCATGATGCCCGGATCGGCATGGAAGCTCTGCCGCCACAATCCTTCTGACAGAATCGCCACCTGCGGGCCGCCGCTCTGGCCCTCCGCATCGCTGAACGTCCGCCCCAGCAGCGGCTGCACGCCAAGCATGGAAAACAGGTTCGGTGTCACTCGCGGAGCCAGCACGCTTTGTGAAGCATCCGGGGTTTGCACCACGCTCACGTCTTCCGAGTAACCCGCAACCGTAGCCAGTAGCCGCGACTGGTCGCGGATGTCGCGATAGTTGAGCCAGGAGGTTGGCCCGAATCCGGACTTGTTGTCCGCGGCCCCGATATACACCAGCCGGTTGGCATGCGCATACGGCAGGGGCCGCAGCAGCACGTTTTCGATCACCGTAAAAATCGCCGTATTCCCACCGACGCCGAGCGCCAGCGTAAGTATCGCCAGCAGCGCCAGCCCGGGAGTCTTGCGCAACTGACGTATGGAGTACCGCAGATCGGCGGCTAAGCTCGTCATCGAAGAGCCTCCAGTGGTGGCCTCGAAGGAATTCACCTTGCAATCGATTCTCCAACAGGGCTCTCGTCGATAAACCCCTTAAATCCTGGAGATCCTTCTCCCGCAAGACGCTGTGTGCGCTGGGGCTGCGTTCGAAATCGGGATCTGCTGTTCACTGGCGGACAGTTGCCAATCTCTGTTCTTAAGCAAAATCAGCGGATTGTGGGCCGAGTCACAGGACGTTCACACTCCGCCTGTGATAGCATCCGGTCTTTAACCAAGGGCGCGTGGCGGAATCCGTCCAGCCTCCGCCGCTCGCCGGCCTGAGACCATCCGCCTGAGACCAAGGTTATGGATGAGGAAGACGGCAAAACCGGAGCCCGAGCCCGGCAACCCGGCCAGTTGAACGCCCCGGCAGGCGTCCCCGCACAGTCCCTGCGCCATTCACTCCACGCCGAACAAGATCGCCTTCCGGAGAGAGCAGAGCATCCTCCATCGGAGGGAGCAGTGGCCTTCAGGCCACTGAAATCGCGAGACGCGAAACATCGGGCCTTCAGGTCCGGCCACTGGCGCAAGAGTGTTCGTCCTGAAAGAAA
>JASHVE010000590.1 GCA_030039675.1 Acidobacteriaceae bacterium
CACTTCTGAATGCGCGGATCACTCGACGACGTCATTTCTCCCAGGCGCGCAAGTTCGAGCGCTGCCTGTGCCACCTGGCCTTCGATGCAGTCGGAGTAGCGTGCAACGTAGGCGATGCGCTTGCGATACAGCTCGCGGCTCTCGAAGTCCATGCGCGCGTAGGTTCCCGCCGGGTCTTGGTTGAGTGTGGCGTCAAACAGAATCAACGGCTCGATCAGGAAAACAAGATCCGCATTGGTAATCGCCCGCAGGCTCTTCAGACGCACCGATAACATCGAAACCGAGATCCGGCTCTCGGAACGCAGCAGCGCGTGGCCGTCTTCCAGGATCAATTCGAGTAGCGCAAAGCGCATAAACGCAGTAAAGTTCCAGAGCTCGTTCACCGTGAACGGTTCATACGCCTGGAACGCTTTCATAAAACTACGAAACGTGTCTGCAGAGAAATCTCCATTCACCGCACGAAGGTAGCTGGCCGCTGCCGCAGCGATGCGCGGTTCGATAAACCGCCTCTCCAGCGTGACACGCGGAAGCTGCGCAATGATCTTGGGACGATCTGAAACCGCCATCACCGCCGAGCGCAATAGGCGAGGGTTTAGCTCCAGCTCATGTAGCGCGCGTTCAACGGCCGACTCCTGCGCCGCGCTTCCGGCCTCCACCCTCGGGCGCCGCGCCAGCAGTCTCTCCAGCCGTTGCAGTGAGAGCCGCGTGACGCGCACGCGCTCCGGAAACACGCCCGGCCCCTTGGGCCGCAACACAACCTCCCATGACCGGGATTCGCGTGCTGCGTTGCAGATCCGCTCGTGCAGATCGCCATCAATCTGCTGCTGCGGACCCGGAATGGGAACTGTATCGTTCATTAGCCCTCACCGATAACTGGCCGCTTGCATTTCGAACATCGCGGCATAGCGCCCGCCGAGCGCCATGAGCTGTGCGTGACTGCCTTCCTCTACCAGCCGCCCGGCCTCCAACACGACGATGCGATCGGCCATGCGAACGGTGGAGAAGCGATGAGAGATCAGCAGCGCCATCTTGTCCGAGGTCAACTCTGCAAATCGCTCGAACACCTCCAGCTCGCTGCGAGCATCGAGCGAAGCCGTAGGCTCATCGAGAATCAGCAGTTGCGCGTCGCGCAGGTATGCGCGGGCCAGCGCCAGCTTTTGCCATTCGCCGCCCGACAAGTCCACACCACCCTCGAAGCGCCGCCCGAGCATCTGATCGTATCTTCGCGGCAGCCTGGCGATCACGCTGTCCGCCAGGCTCTTCTCCGCCGCGTATTCAATCTCCTCGGGTGCATGATCCATCTCGACGCGCCCCACCGCGATGTTTTCCCGCGCAGTCATCTCGTAGCGCATGAAATCCTGAAAGATCACGCCGATCTCCGCATGCAGGCTTTCGAGGTCGTACTCGCGCAGATCCACGCCATCCAGAAGGATTTGCCCTTCACTCGGATCGTAGAGGCGCGTGATCAGCTTTACGATCGTCGTCTTGCCCTGGCCGTTCTCGCCAATCAATGCAACCCGTTCGCCCGGCGAAAGTGTGAAATTGAAGCCGGTCAGAACGCGCCGTTCGGTGCCCGGATACGCGAAAGACACATTGCGAAACTCGAAGCCGCGCCGGATCGGACGCGGTGCCGGGAATCCGTCCGCCTTCGATTGCACCTGGGGCTTCATCTCGAAGAACGCCAGCAGATCCGTGAGGAACAACGCCTGGTCAGCAACCCCTGACGCCGTAGAGAACGCCTGCTGAATGTTGCCCATCGCCTGCATGATCGACGTAGTGATCAGTGTCAGATCGCCAATGGTGTAGCGGCCCTCAATGGTGCGGTAGATGCTGAGGATGTACGCGGAGTAATACCCCAGTTGGCCAAGAATCGCCAGCAGTCCGCCCCAGAACAGCCTGCGCCGGTTCAGGCTCACGTTCTCTTCGTAGATCCGGTACGAAAGCCTGCTGAAGCGATCAGTCAGATACTTGCTGAGGTTGAAGAGCTTGAGCTCCTTCGCCGCTTCCTTGCTTCCGCCCACTTGCCGCAGATAGTCCATCTGCCGGCGCCTGGGCGTCTGCCGGAAGTTCTTCGCATAGGTGAGGAACGCAAAGTGGCTTTCGCCCAGGAAAGCGGGCACCACGCCGGCAACGAGCAGAAACAGCAGCAGAGGCGAATACTTGATGAGCACGGCCGAAAAAGCAATCGCAGTGACACTCTGTTGAATCAGCCGGCCCATCTGCTGGATCATCGCCAGTCGATCTGTCGCCTGCACGCGTGCACGTTCCAGCCGGTCGTAAAACACCGGATCTTCGTACACCGTCACATCCAGCGCCGCGGCCTTGCGCATCACCTCCACACTCACGTGATGTGTATAACGGTCTGCAAGCAGGTTGTCGAAGTAGTCCACCGCGCGCGAGAGAATGCCGATGAGAACCGCCAGCACCATTTCGCTGCCTACCAGCCACCAGAAATCCCGCGGCAGCGGCTGATGAAAGCGAATGCGGTTGACGCCGTCGATAATGAAGCGTCCAATGATACCCACGCCTACCGGCAAAAAGGCGACCAGGATGCGAATGGCGATGTTCCAGAAAACCACCGCCGGACCTGATTCCCACACAAACTTCAGCACCGGCGGCACATTTTTGAGTGCGCGCACGCGGTCGCCCCACGCGTTGCCGGCACTCTTAGATGGCTCGGCCTGGGATTCGCCGTCTGGTTTCGCTCGATCCATGGTCGAGGACATACTTTCTTTCAGCACCCTTTCCGTTCAGGCTGGGACTCGACTAAGGCGCGGAGCGCGTTGGACTTCTCAACCGGATTTTGGCGACGCTTCTCTTTCCATTACGTCGTTAAAGCCTTTTCGGTCCAGATCCATCCAGAGTTGATGCCGCTGAGTGGTTCCTTATCTTAAGAAAGAGCCGCCTTGTACAACGCGGGCTTGTCAAGATGTGAACCGAAAACGCTCTAACTCTATAGCTAGATGCGATGCAGGTCTTTGCAGTGGCGTTGTTTTGGCCCGATTTTCCCGCTGGCGGTCACGTCACTCCAGGGCGCGTCTTCTCTATTCGATAACGCGCCAACAGGCACGTGAAACGAGGCTTATGCCGGACCAGCAATTGGTATAAGGCGAGTTGACGGTTTCAACTGCCGAATTCCATTCGTAAACTCCCAATTCGGCCTATTGCGCCACTGAACCACTCGAGGAATACGGCGCTGCGTCGTACGGCTTGAATCCGGCCACTTCCATGCCGCGCTGCGCTTCCGGGTTCCTCATGAACGTATCCCAAACAAAGCCGGTCCGCGCATTCTCCGCCATCACCATCATGATTCCGGTATCAATGCCGATCACATCCGTGTCGTACCAGTCGGTCAGCGGATTGAACGCATCCACAAAACCATAACGGCACCAGGCCTTCGGATAGTGATCGTGGATCGTGCGCAGCACCCGCATGGTCGCGTCCGGAAGAAACGGCAGGGAGCCTCCCGCTGCGCAGGGCACCACGGTCCCGTCGATAGGCCCCATCGCCGGCGGTCCGCCCCACACCACGTACCCCCGCACTGAATCCGATGCCGTGATGCCCCACAGCGCATTGCTGTAATCGGAGAACTGCTCATTTAATGCCAGGCAAAAGCGGCGATGCACGTCCGTGGCAATCGCCGAGTTCTCAAAGTAGTCCGCATAGCGGTCCCGCTTGTTGCGAAAATCGAACCACGCCTGCGAATACTGATGCACAAACAACGGCGCAAATGAGCCGATATAGCGCAGGCCATCGTATTCGAAGATCGTCCGCTTCCACGCAAACCACGCGTCGCTGTTCAGGGGATGTGAAGAAGATCCCATGCCCAGCAGGTACATCATCATCAGCTCGCTGTAAAAGTCCCAGCGCGAAGGAATGAATCCGAGTTCCGGAGTCCACCCGTGCGAAAGCAGCGAAGTATCCTCCGCCAGCCACGTCCAATCCACGCGATCGAAAATGGCATGCGCAAGCTGCGCGATATCACCGTCTTCAATAAAGTGCTGCCGGCAGGTGAGCACGCCACACAACAGGATGGCCGTGTCCACGGAGGAAACTTCGGAATCCCAAACTCTCTCGCCGGTGTTAATGTTGGCAAAGTGAAAGTAGAACCCGCGATGGGTCGGCAGCTTGTGCCACAGGAACGAGAGCGATTGCACAACACGCAAACGCGCCTCGGAGCGCGAGATAAAGCCGCGCTTCTCCGCAATGCAGATGGCCGTCAGCCCAAAGCCGCTCGACGCAATGCTGGCCGCTACGCTCGTATCCTTCTCACGTACGTTGCAGCGGTCCTTGATCAACCCCGTCTCCGGATTGGCCTGCTCCCAGAAGAAGAGGAAGTTTGCGCGCTCCAGCGTATCCAGAAATTGCTCATCATCCGGCGAGAGCGTAGTCAGCGCAGGAAGCGGCGCCGGCTCCGCATGCTGATGCGGGCTCCGCTCCGGCTTCTGCTGCGGTGCAGCGGCCTCCGCAACGAGAGACATCGAGCGGCCGTGTAAAACTGGAAGCGCCGCTGATAGGTACGCCATCTGGCGTAAAAACTCCCGGCGCGAACGGGGCCTTTTCTGCGGCCCGGCGATTCTGTCGATGCGCATCCCGAATGGACCGTTCACTCGATTTGACGTGTCTCCCGCGAATCTCGCGGCCACAACCTAACCTTAGATGCAAATTTTCATCCTTGGGATACCAATCCGCCCCGCCGGCGCATCCAAATACCCTGAAGACGCATGGAACAGGAATGAAATCGAGAAAGAGACTCATTTGGATTCTCATCCTCGCGGCCGCCGTTGCCACCATTGTCTTTGTCTGGTTTCGCGCCCATCACTGGAGCCCCCGAACCATCACCATTCAGGGTGCAGTCATCCAGCGCAATTCCGATCCGCGCAAAAGGCTGCCGATCGCCGACGTTCAGGTTACAGCGACGGACGGCATTCGCAGCGCCACTGCCCGTTCCGATAATTCGGGGTATTTCAAAATCGTAGTCGGAGCCGGCGTCTGGCCGCAGAGCGTCGTCGCACTTAATTTTGAGCATCCTGACTATCACCCTCTCAATCTCAGCTTTCAACTCGGCCTTCCCCGCACGCCGATCCGGCTATTCGTAGCCGCACTCACCCCGCTCGCAGAAGAGGTCAATCTCGACGCAGCTCATCCGGCTTCCGTGATCTCGAATATCCGCGTCCGGTACACCACCAATGAACAATCCGACACGAACATCGGCAGCGCCGTGAAGGCCTTTCAGGTCATCAACCAGGGAGACGTCCCCTGCGACCGTCAATCGCCATGCTCGCCCAACGGGCACTGGAAAGCGTCTGAGGGTTCGGTAACTCTGGACGCCGGTCCCGGCAACATCTTTCGCAATGCCCGCTGCTCGTGCATCGCCGGGCCCTGCCCTTTCACGCACATTAATTCGAGCGGGTTTGAAAATGGCGGCCGCGTCATCACTGCTTCTGCAACCGACTGGTCAGACACGGCGACGTTTCTGCTCGAAGCTGAGGTCTTTCGCGACGCCATCGACTCCAGTGTGCGGGAATACTATCCGGTCATCTTCGGCCGAACCCTCCACTTCACGCTCCCGCCCACGCAGGAAGGCGTCAGCATTGAAGCCGATGTCAACGGCACGCCCATGGTCTTTCTTCTCGGTCCGGATCTCTACCTGAGCTGGGCCAACTGCACCGCGAGAACCAATGCCGACAAGTCCACCGTCTACCAATGCGGGCTCAAGCCGGACTACCGCTTCGGATCTCTTAACGG
>JASHVE010000591.1 GCA_030039675.1 Acidobacteriaceae bacterium
CCATGTCAAAAAGCTGCCCCTCGGTGAACGGTTGTGTTACCTGCTCCATCACATTCGTTACCGCCCCCTGCGGCTGCGCTGCGGTCACCGTCGGCATCAGTGACCGCAGCCACTCGCCCGCTGCAATCAGCACCGAAAATGGCACCAGAAACTTCACGCTGGCTGCCATCCATACCCAATATCGGGCCCCTGCGTGATTCTTTTTAAGCGCCGACACAAGCAGCCACGCCACGACGATCACTGCTGTCGATTGCCACAGGTGATTCACCACCGCGGCCGTCCACTCTCCGCTCCAGTACGCTGCGATCATCATCTCCGCGGCTCCTTTCCAGAGAGTTCGCGCAGCAGCTTCTCAGCATCCTTCACGTCGTCCAGCGTCAGCTTGCCGGTTTCAATCAAGTGCGCCATTACGGGCTGCGAGCGGCCGCCGAAGAGGGCGAGCAGCTCGTCGATGAGGCGACGCTGGGCGGCATCGCGCGAGATGGATGCGGCGAAGATGTGAAAGTTGCCGACCTTCTTTACGCGGCGCACAACCTGCTTGGCTTCCATGCGGTAGACCGTGGTCTGGATGGTTGTGTAAGCTGGACGGCGTTTCGCGGGAAGAGTGTCGAGGATTTCGCGGATCGACAATTCACCGCCGGACCAGAGCGCGTCCATAATCTGGAATTCGAGTTTTGAGAGCCTTGGAGTCGCCATGCGGTCTCCTATGTTTGTAGGAATTTCTACTACTGCTGTATGTGATTGTCAACTGGATTCGCCGAAGGTAGCAAAAGTTGATTTGAACAACCATCGGGAGACCTATTTCATTTGCGCCCAAAACGGCCCCGCGGACTGTCCGGTTTTGAACACTCGACCTGCGGAATCGGTCACTCGATGCATGGCATTTCTGTGTGTCCATCCCGCGACTGGATTTGTTTTCAGCGACATGCAGATCGAACGGCGGTGGCAAGCCGGGTGCAATATCGGAGGCATAATGGATATCGCCCGCCCGGACATCAAGCAAAAGAAGAAGCGGCGACTGGCCGTAATTATCGGCGTCGGCATTGTTGCCTTGTCGGTGCTTGCCTTTGCTGTTTCGCGGCTCAAGCCCGCCGCGCCTACCGTGGACCGCTCGACCATCTGGACCGACACGGTGAAGCGCGGGCCGCTCATCCGGCAGGTGCGTTCGTCTACAGGCAGTCTGGTGCCGCGCGAAGATTCGATCGAACTGATTCCCGCGGAGACCGATGCGACGGTGGTGCGGATTCGCGTTCTGCCCGGCGCGCAGGTGACGCCGAACACCATCATCCTGGACATGGACGACCCGCAGCTTCAACAGGAGCTGCTCAATGCGCAGCTGGCGGTAAAGGCCGCGCAGGCCGACTACAAGAGCCTCGAAGCCACACTACAAAGCACATTAATGGACAAAAAGACTGCGGCCGCGCAGGTGAATGCCGACTACACACAGGATGCTTTACAGGCGCAGACCGACAAGGCGCTCTTCGATCTCGGCGTCATCTCCGGCCTGGCCTATCAAAAATCGAAAAGCACAGCGGACCAGCTGACGCAGCAGCACCAGCTTAGCGAGCAACAGCTTGACGTAAACCAGAAAGCGATCGAGGTGCAATTGGCCTCGCAGAAGACGAAGATTGATCAGGCGCAGGCACTGCTCGACCTGTACGAGAAACAGGCGCAGGCGCTCCAAGTGAGGTCTACAATCTCCGGCACGCTGGCGCCGCTGGCCACGCCGGTGCAGGTGGGCGAGCACGTAACGGCAGGGACATCGGTGGCCGAGGTGATCCAGCGCGACAAGCTGAAGGCTGCTTTGCAGATCGCCGAGACGCAGGCACGGGATATTCAGCTTGGACAACCGGCTTCGATCGACACGCACAACGGCGTCATTCCCGGCCATGTGACGCGCATCGATCCCGCGGTGGTGAACGGAACGCGCACCGTAGACGTAATGCTGGATGGGCCACTGCCTCCGGGAGCGGTTCCGCAGTTGAGTGTGGACGGAACGATCGATCTGGAACGCATGAGCGATGTGCTCTATGTAGGCCGGCCGGCGCTAGGCAACGAAGACTCGACGCTCAGCCTGTTCAAAGTGGATGCCGACGGCAAGGGAGCCACGCGCGTGCCGGTGAAGGTGGGGCGCGCATCGGTCAATGATATTCAAGTGTTGCAAGGACTGGCTGAGGGCGACACGGTGATTCTCTCCGATATGTCGCGCTGGGATGGCGTGGACCGGATACGGCTGGAGTAAAGACAGGGAACAGGGAATAGGGAACAGCAAATGATGGCCGCTTAAAACTGCGAACTCCGAACTGAGAACTTACGGGAGGGATCGAATGGCAACGAGCAGCACATTGATTGAAATTGAAGATCTGACCAAGGTGTTCTACACGGACGAAGTGGAGACGCATGCGCTCTCCGGGGTCCACCTGACGATCGATCGCGGCGAGTATGTGGCGATGTCCGGGCCGTCGGGGTGCGGCAAGTCGACGCTGCTCTCGATTCTCGGCTTGCTGGATACGCCGACGGGGGGCCGCTACCTGCTCAACGGCAATCCGGTAGAGAACTTGAACTTCGGCGAACGATCGCGGATTCGCAACCAGGAGATCGGATTCATCTTTCAAAGCTTCAACCTGATCGGCGACCTGACGGTGGAAGAGAACGTGGAGTTGCCGCTCACGTATCGCGCGGGCATGCCTTCGGCGGAGCGCAAGCGGCGCGTGAAAGAGGCCCTGGAACGCGTGAACATGGCGCACCGCATGCGGCACTATCCGGCGCAGCTTTCCGGCGGCCAGCAGCAGCGTGTGGCCGTGGCGCGTGCGCTGGCGGGATCGCCTTCGATCCTGCTGGCCGATGAGCCGACAGGCAACCTGGACTCGAAGAACGGCGAAGCGGTGATGCACCTGCTTGCGGATCTGCACCGCGAGGGCTCGACCATCTGCATGGTCACGCACGATCCGCGGTTCGCACGGCACGCGCAACGCGAGGTACACCTGTTCGACGGAAAGGTGGTCAGCGAGCAGGAGCAGAAGAAGCTCGAAGCAGAAGCGGAGGCTTGAGCCATGGCAGCCTGGAATATTCTGCACGGTCTTCGCTTCGGAGTTCGCCGGTTGCGCAAATCGCGCGAGCCATACGAGATTATCGGCGCTCGCTGCTGTTTGCAATCGGCCCGTTGGACTCAGCTGTGATGGTGCTGACTGCCGCTGTAATCTTTGTCCTCATGCTGGCGGCATCGTTCGTTCCCGCGCGCTGTACCGCAGCCATTGAACCCGTGCAAGCTCTGCGCGGCGAAGGAATCGTTCGCAAGCTGTGAAGGAGACGCCGGATGTACAACCTGTGGCTCGATATCCGGTATGGATTGCGTCAGCTACGCAAATCGTCAGGATTCACGATCACTGCGGTTGTGACGCTGGCGCTGGGCATCGGGGCAAACACGGCAATCTTCACGCTGGTGCATGCGGTGATGTTGCGCTCGTTGCCAGTCGCCGATCCGGCGCAGCTTTATCGCATCGGCGATAACGACGACTGCTGCGTGGAAGGCGGTTTTCCCGGCGGAGCCAGCGATACGGGCGATTTCACCATTTTCTCCTTCGATCTTTACCAGTACCTGAAGAAGCAGACGCCGGAGTTTGAATCGCTGGCGGCTACACAGGCTGGGCAATGGACCTGGAGCGTGCGCCGCGGCAATGCGCTGCCGAAGTCGATGCACGGCATGATCGTCTCCGGCAATTACTTCCACACGCTCGGGCTCGGCGCTTATGCAGGCCGGGTCTTTGAGGACAGCGACGACGCGCCCGCTGCGGCGCCCACCGTGGTGCTCAGCTACCAGGCGTGGCGGGGCGAATTCGCCTCGGACCCGTCCATTCTGGACTCGACGATTTTTATCCAGGCCCGTCCGTATACGGTGATCGGCATTGCACCACCGGGCTTTTTCGGCGACCGTGAGACCGACAGTCCACCCGAGTTCTGGGTGCCCGTCAACAGCGAGCCGTATCTGCGCAACGACAGCTCGATCCTTCATCATCCGACGTCGCATTGGCTGTATCTGCTCGGAAGAGTGCGGCCGGGAACAAATCCTGTTGCGCTGCAAACCAAGATCAGTGAGTCGCTGCGGCAATGGATACGGTCCACGCCCGAGATGACGAACAACGGCGGATCGGTGCTCATTCCCAAACAACACGTCCACCTTACCGGCGGCGGCGGGGGCATTCAAAACCTGCAACAGGAGACCGGCAAGGGCTTGAAGCTGCTGATGATTCTTTCGTCGGTGGTGCTGTTGATCGCGTGCGCAAACATTGCGAACCTGATGCTGGCGCGAGCCACGGCGCGGCGGGCCGACATTGCACTGCGGACGGCCATGGGTGCAGCCCGCAGCCGCATCCTGCGCCAGATTCTGACAGAGAGCGTGCTGCTGGCTTTCATCGGGGGAGTGGCCGGCCTGGTTGTCGCTTACGCGGGCTGCCGCACTATTCTTGCGCTTGCGTTTCCCGATGCGAAGTATATGCCGATCAGCGCCAACCCTTCGCTGCCGGTACTCGGATTCGCCTTTCTCATTTCGCTGGTCACGGGGATTCTCTTCGGCATGGCTCCCGCGTGGCTCTCGTTTCATGCGCAACCGGCCGAAGCATTGCGCGGCATCAACCGCTCCACGGTAGACCGTTCTTCTCTGCCGCAGCAGGCGCT
>JASHVE010000592.1 GCA_030039675.1 Acidobacteriaceae bacterium
TCACTCGGATCTGCAGCGCCGAGGGGCCAACGGCCGCTTCCACGTCAACGCCCGCCAGAGCAAACCACGCGTACCCATCGCGTCCGCGAAAGAACTCCAGCTTGTTCCCCATCCAGTCTCCTTCCACGCGCACTGCATTGGGCGCAACAACCCGAATCAGCTCCGGCGATCCCGCCGCCACGACTGCCGGCGTCAGCGTTATTGAGTCAGCCCCAGGCTGCGGCCACGCAGCAGTACAACCAAAGATGCTCATCAGGATGAGGCAAGTGATACAGCGGCCGGGGAGCAGAGAACTCAGGATTCGCATCGATGCCAGAATAGCGGATTACCGGCGCCGGCGGGCTCAGCGTGCTGGTTTCCTGCAACGCCCCGTCAACTCCCCTCTTGTAACCAATCTGAATTTGCCACCATCCCATTAGTTGTTAGCTATGTTCCCAGGAGCCAAAATCCCCCGCCTCGCACTCATATTGATTCTCGCCGTGAGCAGTTTGCGCGTGACGCTTTATGGCCAGGCGCGCCAGCCTGTTCTGGTCGAGTTATTTACCTCTGAAGGCTGTTCCGATTGTCCTCCCGCCGATGCGCTGCTCGGCAAGCTCGACACGCAACAGTTCGTGCCCGGCGCGCAGGCGATCGTGCTCAGCGAGCATGTGACCTATTGGAACCATGATGGCTGGCGCGATCCCTTCTCGTTCGGCCAGATCGACGAGCGGCAGCAGCAATACGCACGGCAATTTCTCCTCAATGATGTGTACACGCCGCAGGCAGTTGTGGATGGTGCACAGCAGTTCGTAGGGAATGATCCCGTCCAGCTAAGCCGTGCAGTGGCCCGCGCCGAGGCAACACCCAAGCTGAACGTCACAATCGAAGGCGCGCATGAGGCACCCGATGGCGCGATCGCATTCTCCGCTCACGCGGGCGACGCCCAGGCAATTCTCGTAGCCGCCGTCGCCGAGAACGCGACCACTTCACAAGTCGCCCACGGAGAAAATGCCGGCCGCACGCTGCACCACGTCGCCGTCGTGCGCGTTCTCAAAGAGTTCGGCCCGGGGCGAACCGACGGCAGGCCGCTCGAGTTATCCGGCGCCGATCTCATCGCTGCGGAAAGAACCGGCACTCCGCTCAGGCTCGTCGTCTTCCTTGTCAGCACCAAGACCGACCATGTCGTCGGCGTTGCCGAGCAGATGCTGAACCCATCGCCGCCAGGAATCGCCGAGCAGACTGCCCGATAACTGCTCATCTTCACTTGCACGCGCACACAAAAAACGGCGCGAATGCACATCGGCATTCGCGCCACACCCCACAGAACAGCCGCAGGAGAAGTGCGTTGATTCGATCTACTTTGGCGCGTTCTTTCCGTTGTGCTTCTGACGATAGATCTGTCGGCTCGCACCATTCTGTCCACGGTTGATCTGCTGTTTCTCTGCGCCGGTAAGTTTGCCTCCATTGGCTGCGCGATCAGCATGAATCTGCTGGTTGATGCCCTGCTCGCGATTCTCCGTCCGCGCCGCCTCGCCTGCTCTCATCGAGCCGTTGCGGATGCCGTTGGCAATGCGGTCCTGCTGATTTTCGCGGCGCTGGCCAACCTCGTTGTTGCCGTAGTGCGCCTGTGTGGCGTTGTGCTTGTCGTTGTAAATGGACTTGCTCAGACTATTCTGCTGCTGGTTCACCTGCTGGCGTTCCTGCTGCGTAAGCTTGCCGCCATCGGCCTCGCGGTCATCCTTGATCTCGCGATTCAGATTGGCTTCGCGGCCTTCAATATTCTTGGTCTCGCCCGCAGTGAGCTGGCCCGACTGTACGCCGTTGGCGATGCGGTCCTGTTGATTCTCGCGGCGATCATTCACCGTATTCCCGCTCGAAGCGCCGGTGCTTCCGGTCTGCGCTGAATTGGCCGGTTGTGTCGGTTGGCTCTGCTGAGCAATGGCCGAACCCGTAGAGATCAAGGCGGCCGCAGCAAGCGTAAAGAATGTCCGTCGCACATCATCTCTCCCCGGGCATTGATTCGAATCTCAGCCCGCTGTTCAACCGAAACCCGAAGAGGATTTGAAAGTTGCAGGGATGTCCAAAATTGGTCGCACTCCAAAGTAACCCCGCGACGCGAAACGATGCGTCAACGCGATAAAGAATCTTTGCGCGTGACAGAGTGAAGCGAAGACGGACTTATCGGGATCACGCACGTCGCGCTTTGCTGCCGCGCACGAATCCGATTGCTGCGCGAATTACTGCGCGGATTCTGCTCTCGGATGCGCGGCCTTCCACTTCGTTACGCGATCCTGCACATCGGCGAGTTCGTCGGCAGTGATGCGGGTTCCCACCACCTGCCGGTTGGCCGCATACTGCGCCTGATTGAGTCCCTTTACGGATGCGGCTAGATCGAGCCAGAAGTATGCCTCTACATCGCTGCGCTCAACTCCCTGGCCCAGCGTATACAGCATGCCCAGTGTTCCTTGCGCGTCGGCATCGCCCTGGTCCGCGGCTTTGCGATACCACGCGGCCGCCTGCGTCATGTCGCGCGGAAGCCCCTTGCCTCCGTCGCGATAAAGCACAGCAAGATGAACCTCGCCCGCAGCATTATCCTGATCGGCAGCTTTTTTGTACCACGCCGCTGCCTGCACGTAATCGTGCTGCGCCGCGCAGTTCTCGCCCATTTGCACTTGTGCGGCCGCGTCTCCTGCGTTGGCCTTCGTTAGCACAGCCGGGTCCACGCTTGTCGTCTGGGCCGCCACGTGGAGCGCGCCTGTCAGCAAAATCGCCATCGACAAAAATTGTTTTTGTCTCATATCCGTTTCACTTTCATGTCGCTTTCATGTCTCGGAACGCGTCATCCGTATGTGCAGGTCTTCACCGTTTCCAGTGTACGCAACCTGAGGCCCATTCAAAGGCCTGTCGTTCGGCAGGAAAAGGGGCTAAAATTTTGCTATATGACTGACCGCATGTCGCTCTCGCTCGCCCAGGCCGATCCCGAAATCGCCGCCGCCATTGATCAGGAAACCCTCCGCCAGCACGAAGGACTGGAGATGATCGCCAGTGAGAACTTCGTCTCTGAGGCGGTGCTGGAAGCGGCCGGGTCCGTCTTCACCAACAAATACGCGGAGGGCTACCCCGGCCGCCGCTACTATGGCGGCTGCGAGTACGCAGACATCGTGGAAAACCTGGCGCGTGACCGCGCCCGGAAGATCTTTGGCGGCGAGCACTTCAACGTGCAGCCCCACTCCGGCTCGCAGGCCAATGCCTCAGCCTATGCAGCGGTTCTACAACCCGGCGACACCATTCTCGGCCTCGATCTCTCCCACGGCGGCCATCTCACGCACGGACATAAGTTGAGTTTTAGCGGCAAGCTCTATCGCACCACCTTCTATCATGTCCGCCGCGACACCGAG
>JASHVE010000593.1 GCA_030039675.1 Acidobacteriaceae bacterium
GAACAACCTGTCGAAGATGTGCAGCGCCTGGATGAGCCGCGCCATGGCGTACATGGAGATGCCGGAGCTGAAGACGGTCATCACGGCGAAGGAGCAGGCGTTGAGCGCGCGGGTTTTTTCATCGAAGCGCAGGCGCAGGAACTCGGGCACCGAGCGGGCCTTGGAGCCGTAATAAAAGGGCATCATGAAGATGCCCACGAAGATCATGGCGGGAATGGCGCCGATGCCGTAGAAGTGCGCGGTTTCAAGGCCGTATTTGGCGCCCGATGCGCCCATGCCGATGACTTCCTGCGCGCCGAGATTGGCGCTGATAAAGGCCAGGCCGCAGATCCAGGCGGGGAGCGCGCGGCCGGCCTGGAAGAAGTCCTTGCTCGTCTTCATGTAGCGCTTGAGGGCAAAGCCGATGCCCAGCACAAAGAAGAAGTAGAGCAGCATGATCAGCCAATCGACTGAGGTGAGTTGCACGATGGCTCCTTGGCGTGTGTCGCAGCTCATGCATCGGCG
Source organism: Acidobacteriaceae bacterium (assembly GCA_030039675.1). GTDB lineage: Bacteria > Acidobacteriota > Terriglobia > Terriglobales > Acidobacteriaceae > Telmatobacter. The sequence goes on from JASHVE010000593.1 coordinate 505, forward strand.
GGAGCGCCGCGGCGGGCGCAAATCTTCGCTTCCGCAGGAAGGCTACGAAAATCACTCTACGCACCGGGGTGCAGGCGCGTCCAGCGGAAAATGAAAATGTTTTCAATGCTAATTGAGACTGGAGATTGTCGCGGAGGCGATTCGATGTGCGAATCCGGTGAAACTTCCGGATTGCCCACAAACCACTCACGACACGATATGGCATGGGTGAACCAGAGACATGGTATCCGCGAAGATCGCTGGGACTAGAGCGGTTCCACAGTTGATGTGCCCTTGCCGAAGCCGCGGAAGGTGGCATTTTCTTGAGGAAAATGCCACTTTGCAGCAGTGGCTTCGGGATATAGCAACTGTGAAACCGCTGTAGCTTCCCGCGAGTAGTCCGGGCAAACCATCGAAACACAGACCGTCCGGTTCCAGGCCGATTACTTAGGTACCGAATACGCTACAGAACGTAGCTCGCGTGTACACCGGAGTCGTCGATATGTCCCAGAGAAGCCCCTACAAGAGACGGCGCTCAGGGATCTCATGCAAGCGGGCTGCGGTCGACAAATCCGATTGAAATCCGGGAGGTCTAAGGATTGTTAGTAGGGAGCTATAACATCTGGCTTGTCCTCGCTTCTCTGCTGATCGCCATGCTGGGGTCCTACACAGCGCTGGACATGGCCGGCCGCGTAGCGGAGACGCAAGGACAATCGGCGCGGTGGTGGCTGGTTGGCGGTTCCGTGGCTATGGGGATCGGCATCTGGTCCATGCACTTTCTGGGCATGCTGGCCTTCAGCCTACCTGTTCCGATGGGCTACGACCCCGCGATCACATTCCTATCGCTCTTAATTGCGGTCGCTTCATCCGCATTCGCACTCTGGATGGTGTGCCAGAGCGCGCTGTCGCGGCCGCGTTTGTGTGTGGGTGCTCTGCTGATGGGCGCGGGCGTCTGCTCGATGCACTACACGGGCATGGCAGCCATGCGCATGACGCCGGGCATTCGTTACATCCCCTCGCTCTTCCTTTTGTCCGTAGTCATCGCCATCGCGGCCTCAGGTGCTGCTCTGTGGATCGCTTTTCATCTGCGCCTCGGCTCTTCGAAGGTTACGTTCGTTCGCGCCGGGGCGGCTGTGGTGATGTGCATTGCGATTGCAGGTATGCACTACACGGGCATGGCGGCGGCGCAGTTTCCCCTAAACAGCACCTGCAAAATGGCGAAGACCGGGCTTTCCACGGGCTGGCTTGCGCTTTTGATCATCATCTTCGCTCTGGCTGTGCTGTCGATCGCGCTCATCATTTCCATGCTGGACTCCCGCTTAAAGTCACGCACGGCAGTCCTCAAGTCGTCTCTCGCACATGCCCACGACGAACTTCAATTCCTGGCTCTGCACGACGGCCTGACCAAACTGCCCAACCGCATTCTGCTGGAAGACCGGCTGGACCAGGAGATTGAAAATGCGAAGCGGAACAAGAAATCCTTCTCCGTGTTGTTCCTGGATCTGGATGGCTTCAAGCAGGTCAATGATGCCTTCGGCCACGAGGTCGGGGATCTCCTGCTGGTTGAGGTTGCGCAGCGCATCCGGGCGGCGACACGCGCTCGCGACACGGTGGCCCGGCTCGGCGGCGATGAATTCGTAGTGCTGGCCGATACAGAAGAGCCCACTGATGCGGCCAGCGTGGCCACTAAGTTGATCGCAACGGTTCAGCAACCCTATGTATTGGCAGGTCACGAGTGTCAGGTGACGACCAGCGTCGGAATCGCGATCTACAGCCGAGACGAAATGCGGCGGCAGCAACTACTAAAGAACGCGGATGCCGCGATGTATCACGCCAAAGCTCTGGGGCGGAATACTTATTGTTTCTTCGATGTTTCCATGAACGAAGACGCGCAGAAGAAGTTGGAGATGCTGCATGATCTTCGTTGGGCGCTGGAGCGGCGAGAGCTGGTCCTGCACTATCAGCCCAAATTCGACGCGCGCACCGGGAACATGCTCGGAGCCGAAGCGCTGATCCGGTGGAAGCATCCCACGCGCGGCCTCATTCCGCCCGGAGATTTTATCCCGCTCGCGGAGAAGATTGGATTGATCGTTCTGATTGGAGAATGGACCGTGCAAGAGGCCTGCCGGCAGATTGCCGAATGGCGCGCGGCCGGCTACTGCGAATGGACTGTCGCGGTCAACCTCTCGGCTGTGCAATTCAATCATCCGGGACTCATCGAAATGGTGCGCGACAACCTTGAGCGATATGATCTCGATCCCGGCTGTCTGGTTCTGGAGATCACCGAATCAACCGCGATGCGCGATCCCGACGCCAGCCTCGCCATTCTGCGCATACTCCATCACATGGGCGTCCGCATCTCCATCGACGACTTCGGGACCGGCTACTCGAGCTTGCTCTACCTCAAGCGTCTCCCGGCCGGCGAGCTGAAAATCGATCGCGGTTTTGTGCGCGAGCTGTCACACGAGTCCGATGATGCAGCAATCATCTCCGCGATCATCGCGCTTGGCCGTTCGCTGAACCTTGAGATTGTCGCCGAAGGCGTGGAGACCGTCGCACAGCAGGAGTTTCTCACAAACCTGGGCTGCAACTCGCTGCAGGGCTTCCTGCTTGGCAAGCCAATGCCTCCGGACGAACTGATTGCAACGGTATCGCGCGGCCAGATCTTCGAGAAGGCGCAGGAGAGCCAACCGAGCCGTCCGCCGCGGTTGGTGGCGCAAATTCCAGTCCCCTATCACTTATGACCGGACTTAGAGCCTGTCGAAGGCCGGCGTTTCGCTACGGAAGTTTCTGCTAGCCGGCCCTGTGGTGAAAGTCGTTCACATCCATTGACATAATTTATTGGATCGTCGCGGTGGCGGCCTGGCTCCAAACCGTGCCATCAGTGTTCACGGCGTAGACGGTGAACTGATGTGTTCCCGGGCTTGCCGTGACCGCAGCGGAGAGCGAAGCTGAAGTGGTTTCGGTGTATTGCTTGGTGGAATCGACCCAGATCTCCATGCGCGCAAGTGTCCCGGTGATGTTCGAAGTTGCCTGCACCAATACCGATTGCGAGGAGATGGAAGAGCCGCTCGCAGGAGCGCAGATTTGCACGCCGGGCGACGAGGGGGCACTGCAACTGGAAGGAACCGTGAACGTGAAGTTGTATTGGATGAGCGTGTTGTCGAAGTCAGCGGCGAAGTAGGTTCCGGAGTGCGTGCCGGGTGAGAGCGTCGTGCTGAGGTTGAAAAACGCGTTGCCTTCCCAGGTGTTGTATTGCTCACCGAGTTTCGTGCCGTCGACCCACACTTCCATCTTGCGGAGATTCTCGAAGGAATGCGCGGTGGCATTAAAGTTGACCTGGGAACCGGATGAGATCGCGGGCGAGCAGAGGCTGATGCCGTTGCCGGCTGCCGGGTAGGGGCAGTTGCTCCAGAGCTGGCCGACGGTGGCGTTCAAGCCGGCGTACGCGATGGAATCGGAGGAGCCGGATGGGACTATGATCGCCCAGTCTGGTTTTTCGTCCATGCTCTGAAAGTTGCCCGCCACCGGAAGCGACGCGTAAGGGCTACCCGTCGCCGGCGGGTTGGGCAGGTTCCACGTCTGCACGTCGAACTGGCCCGGGGTTGGCGTGGCCAGCAGAAAGACCAGGAACGAGCTGGTGTAGGTTTGCGCCGTCATGACGATGTCGTTCAGGCCGTCGCCGTTGAAGTCCGCCATCGGCTGCGAGCTCATTGAGTATGAGGCCTCAGGAAGCTGCTGGCTGTAACTCGCGAAAGTGCGGTTCCCCTGACCGTACCAGTAACTGCCGATGGAAAACAGGTCGGTTTTGCCGTCGCTGTTGAGATCGCCCGCGTTTAATGGAAAGCCGTCGTCCTCCGTGATCGGAGTCGTGTCGGCGAAGCCGAAGTTGCCGTCTCCGTAGAGAACCTGAACAGTGACAGTGCCTTCGCCACCCTCGGTATCGCCAGTTGCGGCTTGGACCGCCAGATCGGCGTTGGTGTCGCCATCGAAATCGCCCGTCAGGAGCTCCTGGACTCCCCAGTCTCCGCCGTAGCCGGGGTTCGGAATATTGATGACGGGATCGGCAGTGGAGAACAGACCGTTGCCCTCGCCAGGCAGCACATAAACCGTCTGGCCGCTGTAGTCTGTGTTCTCAGCGACGAGGGCGAGGTCGAGTTTGCCGTCATGATTGAAGTCGGCCGCGACGATCGACAGGTATGCAGGAACGACATATTGGTTGGACGGGAGGTCAATGACGGAGTACCACGGATTAGCGAACGTGCCGTCTCCTTTGCCGAGGTAGACGGCGATGGTGTCGTTGGCGACGGGCATGGCGACGTCAATATTTCCGTCGCCGTTGAAGTCGCCGAACGCCATAGGTACGAGGTACGGGCCGGTGTCGCCGGGCGGAATGGAGGCGGGAGAATATGCGTAATAGACGGGGGCCTTGAAGGTGCCGTCGCCGTTGGCGATGAATACGGCGAAGTACGGTTGAATGGAGCTGCCGGTGGCGTAGTCATCCACAATCAGGTCGGCGACGCCATCGTTGTTCAAATCGACAGCGTAGGTGTTGCCACCGTACGTACCCGGGACGGCGCTGGAGGTGACGACGCTGTAATTGGTATAAGACTGGGCGGCACACGGGGCCGCGCAGACTGCTCCGCCCAGGACGGTGGCAAGCACACTCCTTCTAGACGGCATAAGGCACTCCTCAACATGGACTCGTGAGCGAGCCAGGAAGGCGACAGGAAAAACTAACTAAGGACTTACAGAAACTGGCAGCTATCGAGATCGACGTGCGCTGGCACTGGTAGATAAGGGGACCGACGTGAACTAGCAGCTATATAGAGGCTCGAAGTGCGATTCGGGTTGTCTCAAGATGTGGTTCAGGAGCAGTGCGGGCCGCTCAGCGGCGAGACTCTTTGCCACCATTTACACTAAAAGTGGCATGGTTCCTACGCTTAGCTGGACCGAAGACGGCGTTCGCTTCATCGACCAAACCAAGCTCCCGCTCGAAGAGAGCTACGTGCTGGCCACGACCTATGAGCAGGTGGCGAAGATAATCGTCACCATGGTGGTGCGCGGGGCGCCGGCTATCGGCGTTTCGGCGGCTTATGGCATCGCTCTTGGCGCGCTGAAGACGAAGGCCGAGTCCGCGCAGGAGTTTGCGCCCGAATTTGAGAAGATCTGCGCGCGGCTGGCGGGAACGCGGCCTACGGCGGTGAATCTCTTCTGGGCCATCGACCGGATGAAGGCGCTGTTTGCGCCCCTGGCCGGGTCGGGCACACCTCTGGATGAGATCAAGCACAGGCTACTTGCCGAAGCGCATGCGATGTATGAAGAGGACATCGCTGCGTGCAGGACGATGGGCGCCTTCGGCGGCGCGCTGCTGCCTAAGGAGGGCGGCGTGCTGACGCACTGCAATGCGGGCGCGCTGGCCACGTGCGGCTACGGCACGGCGCTGGGCGTGATTCGCGCGGCGGTGGAGCAGGGCAAGCAGATTCACGTATACGCGGACGAGACGCGGCCGTTTTTGCAGGGCGCGCGGCTCACGGCGTGGGAGTTGATGGCGGACGGGATTGCGACGACTGTGATCTGCGACAACATGGCGGCGAGCCTGATGCGCGCGGGCAAGATTCAGGCCGTCGTTGTTGGCGCGGACCGCATTGCGGCCAACGGCGACACGGCCAACAAGATCGGCACGTACAACGTGGCGATCCTGGCAAAGGAACATGGAATCCCGTTCTACGTGGCGGCGCCGTGGTCGACGATCGACCTGGCTACGCCGACGGGCGACGCGATTCCGATCGAAGAGCGGCCGCAGGTGGAGGTTACGCATCACGCCGGCAAGCAGCTTACGCCAAACGGCGTGGGCATCTGCAACCCGGCCTTCGATGTGACTCCGGCGAAGTATGTGACGGCGATCATTACCGAGCGCGGCGTGCTGCGGGCGCCGTATACCGATTCGCTGCGTGAGATGGAGCTGGTAGCGGGGTAGGCGCGGCGTTCTACAGTTGTATGTTGTGCTTCCCCTCCTTTCCATCTTTCACCTGCGGCAGAAGTCGCTGGTGCGCGGCGTACTGCTGTCGCTAGGCGCGTTTGTCACCAGCCTGCTGCTGGCGGGCTTTCCCCACATCGAAAGCGTCCACGGTTCGCGCTGGCAGTATCTTCCCCTCGCGTTCGCCGCATGGGGGATGATCGAAACAGCCCGCTGCCTGCGACGGAAGTGGAGCCTGTATCACGCGGGTGTGCTCATCCTGCTCTACTCGGATATGCTCATCCTGGCCGTAATCGTGGCGCTGCTGGCGCTGGGCTGAAGAGCCGCCCGCCCCAAACAGCGATCCGGCGGAATTTCCATTGCTTGAATTTCATATCCTGCGTGTAGCATGGGCGTGAGCGCGCAGGTCCCGGTGCGGGAAGGCTCTGCCTGACAATCCCACGGGACGGCTCGAACTCAAGACGAAGCAGGAGGAAGCGATGCTGAAAGGATTTCGCGATTTTATTCTGCGGGGGAACGTCGTTGACCTGGCGGTTGCGGTGATTCTGGGCGCAGCCTTCAATGGAATCGTCAATTCGCTTGTGGGCGATGTGCTGAATCCGCTGATCGCCGCCACGATCGGCAAGCCAGACTTCAGTTCTGTGATCCTGCACGTCGGTGGCGGCCAGATCAAGGTGGGCAATTTCCTCAATGCCGCCGTTTCGTTTCTGATCGTCGCCTCCGTGGTCTATTTCTGCATCGTTCTGCCGATGAACACGCTGCTCAACCGCTTCAAGAAGCCGGTGCCCGAGGCGCCGCCCAGCACCAAGACCTGTCCGGAGTGCCTGAGCGAGATTCCGCTGGCGGCCAGGCGGTGCGCGCATTGCACGCAGCCGGTGCCCGCCTCCTGATTCACCACAAAACAAATGGGCCGAGGCACAAGTCCCGGCCCAAGCTGAGTCGACCGTACACCGCGCGCTGATGCTTTTGCGTTCTGTGCGAAAGGATGGAAAACACAGCTATTCGAAACGAGCGCGGGACCTCTTTAAGTTTTCTTTGGATTCGAAAACGAGCCTATAATGTGATACATGGGAATGTATGTCATTAAGAATCGGGTGCCCTCTTCCGATGAGATGGGACGCAGGCTCGGTTTGACTTCCGAGCGTGTTGCCGAAGTTCGCTACGTCATGAGTTCGCCCTCTAGCGGGAAGACGACGAAGCGTTCGGCCGAGAAATCCCGAGCAGTGGCAACACGCAAGAACAAGAAAGTGAGTGCGAAGCGATCAAGCTCACGGGCCAGCGGGCGACGGTAGGGAAGGCGTGGCAAGAAATAGACGCATTCAATCTGTCTTTCTCAATATCCCCTACGACACTCAGTTTGAGGACCTCTACTTAGCCTACATCGTCGGTCTGACACAGCTCGGCTTGAAGATTAACGCAGCGCTCGCGGTTCCTAACCAGGGGCGCCTCGACAGGATTATCGAGCTCATTGAGGAATCAGACTTTTCCATTCATGATCTTTCTAGGATCGAAACCACGTCTGGTGTTCCTCGGTTCAATATGCCCCTCGAACTTGGCCTCGCGCTCTACCGTTCGTACGCGACACATGGTCGGCACCGGGTTTTTGTGTTCGAGGAGAAGCGTTACAGGATGCAGCGATCAACGAGCGATATCAATGGCATAGATCCGCTGATCCACAATGGGAGGCCGAAGGGTGTCATGGTCGGATTACGCAACATCTTCCATCAGCCCAGTAAGACTACAGCCGTCCCAGAAATGCTTACCAGCTATCGTGCTGTCAAGCGGAGACTGCCGGAATTGCGGCGGATTGCGGGCAGTCAATCTCTCTTTGAGGCAGCTGTTTTCAGCGACCTCACCGTTGCAGCCTTGGTGGCAAGGGAGAGAATCATCCAATAGGGTCACCTAGGATCGTTGCTAGCTGCTAGCCCCTTTCAACCGCGTGCGTTCCGATGCAGCTCACTCTGGATTGGAGGTGTCTCGTGATGCCTTCCGAATCCCCGGGAAAGCACCACCCCACACGCTAATTCGCGAACCTCCGGCGTAGCCGACTCGTCACACAGGATGACAACCCCCTGGCACCTTAGTCCAGTTCGCGGAGGGGCCGCGAGAACCCGTAGAAGCCTCCGAAGATGATTGCGGCCGTTCCGGCCATCAGCGACAGGGCGCGGCCGGTGGGGATGTAGCGCGAGAGCTCGCCGGCCAGCAGCGAGCCCAGCGGCGGCAGCCCCAGAAAGCTGGTGGTGTAGATGCTCATGATGCGGCCGCGCATCTCGTCGGATGAGAGATGCTGGATGCTCACATTGAAACAGGAGATCATCAGGATCCCGCTATAGCCTTCGCAAAAGGCCAGGCACTGTGCGAGCACGAAGCGCTGCGAGTAGCTGAAGCCGATGATGGCAAGGAAGAAGATCACGCCGCAGATGGTCAACACCCTGCCCCGATAGCGGATGACCCCGCGCGCGGCCACCGTGGTTGCGCCCAGTACTGCGCCAAGGCCAGAACAGGCCATGAGCCAGCCGAGGCCGCTTTCGCCGACGTGGAGCTGATCTTTGGCAAAGTAGGGGACGAAGGCGATAAAGGGGATGCCCAAAAAGCTGACCACGGCCGTCATCCAAAGCAGAACGCGCATCTGCCGTTCGCCGCGCAGATAGGCAAAGCCGCTGTGCAGGCTACGCCACAAGCTCTCGTGCCGGCTAAGCCTTTCGTCCGGATAGCGGATGCGCAACAGCGCCCACAAAACGGCGAGGAAGCTGACGCCATTCAAAAAGAAATTGCCCGCCACGCCGAACAGCGCCATGGCGTAACCGCCCAGCGATGGCCCCAGTATGCGCGACATATTGAACTGCGCCGAGTTGAGCGCGATGGCGTTGGTCAGGTCTTCACGCTTGACCAGGCGCGGCACCAGCGCCTGGTAGCTCGGCGCGTTCATGGACATTGCAATACCGTTCAGAAAGGCGATCACCGCGACCTCCCAGATGGTGATCACCTTGAACCAGGCCAGGGCAGCGAGCAGAAAGGCCAGGAGCATCATGGCGGTCTGCGTGACAAGAAGGAGACGGCGTTTATCCACGCGGTCCGCTACCACGCCGCCGAAGAGCGAAAAGAACAGAGACGGAATGGAGCCCGCGAAGCTTACGACGCCA